>JAFPZI010000064.1 GCA_017417365.1 Synergistaceae bacterium | reverse complement strand
TCAATCCTGACCGACATAGCTGCCATCGCAATAGCCAGCTCCTCATCAAGGCCTGCAACCCTGTTGACCTTAGTGCCCGGTGCGAGCTCGAGCAGGTATTGAGTTGCTGAAGGGCCGGTAACCGTCTGGGCTGCTGAGGCGTTGACCCCAAAATTCTTCAGGGTTGATACGATAATCTTGGCCTGCTTGTCTGTGTCGTTCTGTGAGGGTGGCTGAAGGGTGATTGCTGGTCCCAAGAGGTCAAGAGGGGGCGGAAAAGCTGCGTCGTTGCGGGGAGGCTCAGGGGCTGGGGGTGTGTCCGGGTCTTGTGTGTCTTGGGGAATCGGACGGCGGACTCTGCGTGTTCTGGGTGCTGTGGGGGCGGGCTTCTTCTGCGGAGGCACGAGAGGTTCAGAGTCCAGAATGGCTAGAGCGTTGTCGATCATCTCGACGGTGTTCTGGGGTGAACTTGTGCGCTTGGCCGGAGGAGTTGATGGGAAGAGTTCGGAGCTGTCCGGGATGAACGGCACGGAGCCGGATTCGTCGCTGAAAGCCGGTGCCTGCAAGCTGTCGGTGAATAGCATAGCCTCAAGGTTATAGTCCAGCTCTGGGTCAGGGTCAGAGTAATCTTCCTCCTGTTCTGGTCTCTGCCGTCTTCTGCGGAATCTCCTGATGAATTTTCGCGGGTTCAGCCTCGACATGGCCGGCACGGTGAGCTTGAGAATCCTTGAGCCGAACAATACCGCCGACAACACGAACGACGCTATCACGAGAATCATCGTTACGAACGTCCCAACGTTGAGCATGAAGAATTTTGCCAAGCCCAAGCCGAATCTTCCCGGAGCGAACAATGTCCATTCCGACGACCACCCCGACTCACTGAGCACACCCAGCAGGAACGCTAACGATATGTAGAGCATTATCGTGCCGAAGGTCTGACGGCGGAGTCTCGGAGCTTTTAGCCTGAGGAGTTTTGCCGTGCACACGTAAAGCATGAACAGCAGCGGGACAAACACAGCCCCTCCCCAAACGGTTTTCAGGTACCGCCCCCATTCCCTGCCGCTGTCCCCTGTGAGCGAGCTCCCGAACAGTGAAAGCGTGAAGTATACACACAACAGCGCGCCGAAGAAGATCAACAGTTCCGCGAAATTCCCCCTGCTCTTAGTCTGTCTGCGTCTGGCCAAGTCCTAACACCTCCTGTGCTAATTTCCTGAACGTACCTGCTTGATGTTGCGCTGGTGTTCCGCGTTGGTCTTTGCGAAATGGTGATAGCCGTCCCGCCCGGCAACGTAGTAGTAGTATTCGTTGTCCTCCGGGTCAAGTGCTCCGCCCCATGCCTCGATTCCGGGGACGCATATCGGTCTTGGAGGGAGTCCGGGAATCCTGTAGGTGTTGTAGGGTGAATCTACCTCCAGATCCCTATAGAGGACGCGCGTTAATTTCTTGCCCTTGAGCCGCCAAGCGTAGACCACAGTAGCATCAATCTGGAGCTTCATGTTCCTGCGTAACCTGTTGTGAATAACTCCTGCGACCGTCCGGGATTCCGAGTCGTGGAGCACTTCGCGTTCAACCATTGAGGCGACTATTGACGCGTCCATGATGTCGGAAGAAGTGAGTCTGTGTTCGGTGATGAAGTCCCCCCAGTGGTTCCACCAAGCGGAGGCTGAGGCGTTGACGAGTTCGTCGGCTGTGCGGTCAACCAGCATGTATGTTTCCGGCATGAGGAAGGCAGCTCGGGTGTATTCGTCGTTGGGGAGGGTCTTAATCAATGCGGCCATCTCTTCGGGGTAATTCTTGTCGTTCATGAGGGCATCACAAAACTTCTCGCGGGATAACTTCTTGTCCTGGCTTGCGAGTGAGTCAATCAGCGCGAAAATATCGAGTCCCGGCAGAACTTGTGCCTTGAGGAGGGCGGGTTTTGCTGTCCTGAGCTGACGTGCCAAGTTCCAGGGATCGGACGGTACTACGGTGTAATGTCCTGCACGGATTCTCTTGTCGATTCCGAACTTGACCATCCAGCGCGCCAACTGTGAAGGTGTCCCTGTGGTCAAAGCTCCCTCAATCTCGAAGGCTCTTGCTGCCTGAGAAGCGTTCATGCCGTTCTCGATTAGGACGCTGATTTTCTCGCCGTCGGGAATGGGTATGAGTTTCTCCCAGAGTTCGGAGGGCCTCTTGAGGTAGTATGAAGCCGCTGCCCCGCCTATGACTCCGACGAAGACTAAGAGTATGAATATAGCCTTGAGGAGGTGAAGGAAGCCGTTTTTCTTCTTGCGGGGTTTAGTTGGTCTAGAGTGTGAATTATTCTGCAAAGTTGAAGCACATCCTGTGATAATTTTTTGCCTATTATAGCAACAATTAGGGGCGGGTAGCTGAGGTTCTTACCCTTCCTTCTATTGCAGCAATAATGACGTAATAGGGGGCTCCCTTGCCGGAAACAGCAATAGTTTTGCCTACCTCGAAAGTATTCTTTGTGTATGAATACTCAAGTTTTGTGCTCGGATTATTCCACTCATAAGAACAGCCTGTGCTCGCTTCAAAACGTTTGAGGACTGACTTCTTACCTTTCCACTCTATCTTCATAACAGTTTTATCTATATCGAGGACAAAATTTATTCTTCTTCTGTCGGCTTCTCGGGTTAGTGCTGTGATTTTTGCCGCGAGACGTTCTGCTTCACGTTTTGCGGTGTAGCTCCACAAGTTTGGGCTTAGTGTGAAAGCTCCCGCCAGCAATGACAGAATAGCTATGCCCACAGTGAGTTCGGTTAGTGTTACTGCTCTGCGCCTCATCTAGTTATCTCCTATCACGACATCGCAAGTCTTGCCGTCAGCACCACTCACAGTGATACGGTAGCCGGGCAAATCTCCCTGAACGACTTTAGCGGAAGAGTCCGGGGAAATCTCCTTGTAGGCGTATTTGTCCTTATCTGTTCGGTAACGCAGCTTTATCGCGGTGAATGAACACTCAGTACTCGCCTCTAGGGGTTGGTCTTTGCTGACTGCATCATCAAGTGTTCTGCCTCTTTTGACGGATATTCTGTGCTCGTCTACCGTGAACCACAGGCCGTCGTGAGTCCTGTCCGAGTCCAAAAGTTTCGCCTGAATATATCCCGCGACCCTCTCAGCCTCACGCTTTGCCGTCTGTCTGCTGAAAGTATTATTGCTAAGACTCATAGAGGCCGCCAAGATACCCAGTATAGCTATGCCTATGAGCAGTTCGGTTAGTGTTACAGCTTTGCGTCTCATGCTATCCCCTTCACAATCAGTACAAGTTTGAAGAGCGTCCGGCCTATCTGGTCCTTCTGCGAGAAAGGCAGCCTGACTTCAGAGAACACTCCGCTTGCCTTCAGCCCCTCAGTCATGGTTACTACGGACTTCTGGTCCTCAGCTTTGCCGTCAATCACTACGGTAATTATCCCAGTCAGCCCCCGAGAGAAGTCAGCGTCATCGAACTTAATCCCCGTCGCAGTATTGGCCTCAAGGGCGTTGAGCACCTCCAACACTGGAATATCGCTCCTCAGGAAGTCCATAATCTGCTCAGTCTGTTTCCTGTGGCTCTCGAGACGGGAATTTGCAGCAGCTATCTCCGCACGCCTCTGCATAAGTCCGCTGTTGTTCGCCCTGAGCACTTCAAGTTCCTCGTTGAGCTTGTCTATCTGCATCCAAGTGAACGAGATAGTTCCCATCGAAAGCATCACGAACGCCACGAGCAGCCCCCAAAGAATCAGCCTGTTTGGGTTGAATGAATAACGCCTACGTTCAAGTTCTACGTACTTCGATGGCCTGAGGTCGAGACGTGCCGCAGAAGGGTCATCCCTCATAGCGAGCCCTTCAGCCCCGAAAAATTCATCAGTGATATTCACGACGTTCAAGCCGGAGTCAGCGTTTATCTGGAAGTTCAGGTCAGCGAGAATAAGATTCTTCATCTGTACCCGCCTGTAGGTTGTGGCTGTGAACTGCATAGTGTTCTGCAAGTCCTGAGGTCCGCTGAGGTTGTTTGCTGTCCTGAAGAATATTCCGCCTCCGTCATAGATAACTATTACGCTTCTCGGGTCAGCGAAGACGCTCAAGCCCTCTTTGCCTTCTGGAATGGCCCTTAGCATGGAGAAGTGAAGAGGTTCAACGGCTCCGGCTGGGAGTCCAGTTTTTCTGGCGATGTTGAGAACGTCCTCGACGAGGTCGCGTTTTGCGGACACGGCCATAACGGTCATTTCGTCGCGGTCGGCGAGGTCTGCTGGGGTTGTTACGGCTATCACGTCAAAAACTGCTTCGGGTCTAGGGTATGGGAAATACTCCTCAAAATTCAGGTCAATAGTTCCGCGTACGTCGTCAATGCTCATCTTCGGGAGGTTGAGTATACGTATTATCGTGTCTCCCTGTGGAAGGCCGATCATGACGGGTTCATGGAGCCTTCCGACTCT
>JAFPZI010000063.1 GCA_017417365.1 Synergistaceae bacterium | reverse complement strand
GTTGTCGTCGTCATCGTCGTCGTCGTCGTCTGGGTCTGGGTCGTCGTCGTCATCGTCGTCGCTCGCGGAACTTGAGTCAGTCAGGAAAGTGAAGGCCTTGATGCACGCGTTTACTGGTACGCTCCTCCCGCTGAAGGTCATTGACGTTCCGTCGGTCCAACGGCTAGCGGGTGGGATTCCCTGATTGTACGTGGTGAACCAGCTCTCACCAGAATTGATTACGGGGTCTGCGTAACCTGAAGCATATTGTTCTACGGCAGTCGGGTATCTGTAGGTGCCGGTCAGCTTCACGACTACGGAGAAATAGTGATCATCAGCGATTGCTACTGGGCTCGTGAGGGACTTTGTGTGGTAGCCCGCGTAAGTCTCCGTGCCGGTCAGCTTGGCCTTGTAGGAGTTGACGTTTGACGGTACTGAGGAAGAAGGTTTAGTTGTGCCCAAGTCATAGATATAGACCTCATAGGCCGTATTCTTGTCGAGGGTGTAGAACGCAACTTCGCCGATTGACTCGTTGTCGCGGTCGGCCTTGAAGACGTTTGCGGACCAGTTGTCGGTAATGCTCCCGACGTGGCCCAAAGCGTCATGGCCGTAATGCTTGATGTTCGCGCTGACTTCTCCGGCAGAATAGGCGACTGTGTCAAAAATCTTCTGCTCATAGGACATCCAGAAATACCCTGACATTCCCCAGCTCGTGCCCCAAGAGTTCTTCACCAGCCATGCACCGTCAATTGAGGGCTTGCTGTTCGGGAAATCTGAGCGCGAAAAATTGTCGTCCCATCCCACGATGATTACGCCGTGATTCGAGTAGTTGCCGGAATTGTCGAAGTATGCCGCCGTGCTCGTGCCCGAAGACGAGTACGCACCGTCTCCCGCATAGTAGCTTATCTCGACAGCTCCGCCATTCATGATGAACTCCTTGACTAGAGGAATCTGCGTCGTTCTCTCACTGGCTGTGGTTATGCCTCCGAACATGTTGGCATCAAGCAGCCTCATAGCCAGCGGGAAATAGTCGTCGGGTTCTGCACCTGTCCTGTAGGTCAAGGACGTGGCCGAAGAGTAAGGCAGTGATGATTCGTTCACCGGTCCGGCCAGACGCGACAAGAAAGCTATGCTCATGTCGGGGTTTCCGCCCTGATCCAGAACGGAGTCATACGCGCCGATTGTGAAGCTCTTGCCTCTGTCGGGGTCCCTGTAGGCGAACCAGGCCAAGTGCAGTTCTGAGAGGTCCACAGTTCCCGCTGGAGGTGTCCGTGATATGTAGCTGCTCTCCAGAGCTCCGAGCGACGAGAAGGCCCAGCATGTTGTGTAGGGGTTCTGGTTCTTGACGGAAGTAACTCTGCTGTAAGTTCTCAGGTCGTAGGCTGAAGGCAGAAACACGGAAGCTTGCACGGAGGACGCTCCGAGTTTTGCGGGGGAAGCTGCGGAGAGGTGTGAGCGGTCGATTGGTGAGGGCCTGTAGCCTTTGGTGTAGGTTGTGGGTGAGGCCTTGAGGTTGTTTGGGCGGGATTGTGCGGACTGCTGCCACTCGAGGAAGTTGGGGTTGAGGGGAGCTGAGGCGCGTTCGTCGGACAATGCGGGAGAAATCCACAAGGCACAAATGAGCACGGCCAAGAGATATTTTCTCAGGTTGCGCATGATAAAACCTCCTTAACGATATATGAGTGTAATAATACTACTATTCTGTTGTGAATAATCTCTGAAAGATTTTGCGTAATCAATACTCAGCGTTTCATTATGCGTTCAAGATTGCTTTGCAGTATGTTGATTGCGTCGGTAGTTCTGTTTGCCGCCCCGACTCTGACATAGCGGAGGTCTGGAGGCCGGTATTGAGGCAGGATCCGTTCATGTTGGAGGTGTGCAAGTATAAGATTCATGACCTTCTGGTGAGCGATAAGCCGGTCGTTGAGATTCGCAGTGAAATAGTAAAATATCTTACTATTGCGAGGGAGCACACGCCGCGTTCAGATTGGGCGGATAATTTGTACATAGGGACGGTGAATTTCGGGGAGCTTGCGGAGGAAGTGGGCTATACTCTGAGTGATGATGCAATTATCCAGTTCGAACTGCTCGCGAAATTTTCTGGTGAGACCGGCAATCTCTCGAGGTCAAGGCGGGGCTTCATGTCGCTATACTCATCGGAGTTCAGCACAGTATTTCCTGTTGACACGTTCAAGGGAGTAATTGATGAGGCAGTAACGGAGTACATGAACTCTTTAGACTGGTGGGAGAGAAATTTTACGATAGACCCCGACAAAGTCCAGCCAAAAGTCTTGGCCAAGTTTAAGCCGATGTATGAAGCGTTTCTCTGGAGGTTTGAGGAACAATATTACTCCACTCTTGGTACAGACCTCCGCAAGAAGGGAGCAAAAAGTTTTATCGCACTGAGCAGGGAAATATTGAGTCCACCAGCAGAGGATTCTGACGGTTCGAGTGCGGAATCTGGAGGTTGTAACGGAGGATTATTATACTGGCTGTTCTTGCCGGTTCGTATTGTCGGCTGGATATTCTACGGAATTTTTGTGCTGATTGCGTCAGTAGTTAGCTTCTTCGCAATGATAATAAACTTCTTCGGAGAGAGCCCGGACGTAACGGTGAGCAGAATTTTGCTGGAGAGGAATCAAGCGATTTACACCACCGAACTGCCTGCCTCTTACTGGTCAGAGATTGAGCCGTACATCAAGGAAGCCATCCCATCACAAGACTAACACGCAGGGGAGACATCAACGCTCCCCCTCTTTCACTGCAACTTACGCTATAATTTCCCAATCACAATACTTCAGGAGGTAATATTCACTTGTTCCGCATAACCCCTCCCGACATTCATGCGATGCGTGAGGCCAAAAGACTTCTCGACGGATTCATCAAGCCCCCCGGCAGTCTCGGCACCCTCGAGGAAATCGCTATACGTCTCGCAGGAATAACCGGCCATGCCCGCAATACCCTCAAGCGCAAAGTAATCACCCTCTTCGGCTCTGACCACGGGGTCTACTCTGAGGGAGTGTGTTCGTCGCCTCAAGACTTCACTGCGGGATTAATGCGCGTCTACGCTGAAAGTCAGGACGGCGGGATAAACATTCTCGCTCGTCAGGCTGGGGCAGAACTCCGGCTCTACGACTTGGGCATAAAGAACTTCACGCCACACCAAAACGTAATCTCTCACCGCTTCATGGACGGAGGCACTCACAACTTCCTTCACGGCCGGGCAATGCCTCACGAACTCGCACAAAGAGTGATTGATTACGGTGTTGACCTCGTGAGGGACATGAAGTCAGAGGGCGTTGACCTGATCGGCACTGGTGAAGTCGGAATGGCCAACACTACCCCCGCGTGTGCATGCATAATGGCGTGTCTCGGGGTGCGTGATGATTCGCTCGTTGGGCGTGGTGCGGGACTCACTGATGAGGCTTTTGCGCGTAAGAAGAGCGTGATTCTTGAGGGGCTTGGCCTGCACTCTGAGAGCCTCACTGACCCTGTGAACATTCTCTCTTGCGTCGGAGGGCTGGACATTGCAGCGATTGCGGGAGTGTTCATCGGGGGTGCGGTGTACCGTGTGCCGGTTGTCGTCGACGGAGTGATCTCGATTGCCGGAGCGTTGACAGCGTATCAGCTCGAACCCCTAACGCGTGAATACATGTTCGCATCCCACGAGTCGCCGGAACCAGCCTACACCAGAGCAGCGGAGTTCATGAAGCTCAAGCCGTCATTGAGGCTGGGAATGAGGCTGGGTGAGGGGACAGGGTGCGCAGTATTTATGCGGATAATTGACGACGCTTTAGCTATAATTAACGGCATGGGAGATTTCACCTCCCTCACGAAAGGAGACTAACTAGCCATGAAAGATATTCTCGTAGTTGACTGCCAATATGACTTCATCGACGGAACTTTAGCCTGCGCTCACTCTGAGGAGGCCGTGAAGAATATTATTGCCTTCATCAACGCCAACCCAACAGCACGGGTCTTCTACTCCGCCGACAACCACAGCCTTAACCATTGCAGCTACATCCCCAACGGAGGAACTTGGCCCATCCACTGCCAGTCCGGGACACACGGTGCAGCTCTCCACGCCTCATTCTTCACCGCCATCGCAAACCCCTCACAGCGTCCAAACGAGTCCAACACCTACTACAAGGGCGAGAATGACTCACTCGAAGAATATTCAGCCTTCAGGGCCAAGAACAAGGCAGGCCGCGAACTGAATCAGGACTTGGGCCAAGACGTATTAGTGTGCGGAATTGCGAGTGAATTTTGTGTTCGTGAGAGCGTATTAGCCCTCAAGGACTCCGGCAGAAAAATCGAGGTCCCTGAAGAAATGTTAGCTTGGGTTGACGCTGACGGCCACAGGAAGAATATTGCCGAACTCCGGGCTATGGGGGTCAAGGTCGCATGATAAGCACCATAATCTTCGATATTGGCGGGGTGCTGATAGACTTTGACTGGGACGGCTTCATTCACCGGATGTTCCCGGGACGCGAAGAGCTAATTTCCGAACTCAACGACGCAGTTTGGGGCTCCCGACGCTGGGACAGGCTCGACGCTGGGGACGAACCCGAGAAAGTTTTTGCCTCAATAATCGCTCATGACCCAAAGCACGAAGCAGAACTCCGCAAGGTCTTCGAGAACGTCGGCGACACCCTCAAGAAGAGACCGGCGACTCCCGAATGGCTCCGGGACCTCAAGGCCAGAGGCTACAGGCTGCTATACCTGTCGAACTACTCGCGCTACGTCATGGGGAAGAATCCTGACGTTCTGGACTTCCTGCCGTTGCTCGACGGGGGAATATTCTCGTGTGATGTCAGGATGATCAAGCCCGACCGCGAAATCTACGAGGCACTTGCTGAGAAGTACAGCCTTAATCCCGGTGAGTGCGTATTCATTGACGACTTGGCCCGCAACGTTCAGGCGGGAATAGATTTCGGGTTCAGGGGTATACAGTTCATAACGTTTGAGCAGGTACAGACAGACCTGAATAACTTACTGAAGGAGGAGTAATCATGAGGGCTTTGCGTTGGAATTACTACATTGACGGATTAATCTTAATCGTTCTGGGAGTGCTCGCGATGAGGTACCCGCTTGAGGCAATAATGTCTGTGGGTTTCTTCATGGGAATCGGTCTGATAGCTTCCGGGATAAATTACTTCTCGGCTTATTACTTATTCGGCCTCAAGAGATTCATTCTCTTCGGGGTACTCGACTTCATCATGGGAGTCTATATGTGTGTTCAGCCCGGGATTACTGCGTTTGTTGTGCCGTTCGTGATTGGAGTGTGGCTGTTGTCTGTGGGAATTTCCCGCGTGGGAATGTCCTTGTGGCTTGGGGGTGCGGAAGTTGACGGCTGGTGGTTGATGCTCCTGAATGGCATTGCGTTAATTATTATGGCTGTGCTTGTGTGCATGTCCCCCCTGAGCAGTGCATTATCTGTGATGATGATTCTTGCTGGTGTCTTGATAGTGTTCGGTGTCTTGGCGGTGCTTGAAGGTTGTATAATGTTCAGGCAGTAACAATTTTTCTTCAGGAGGTATCTTCACATGGAATTTGGAAAAATTGAAGCTCTCTTAGGTTCTGAGGCTGAGTCCTTATTGACCCACAAGTGCGAAACTATTCCGCAGGATATGCTTTCACTTCCCGGCCCCGATTTCGTTGACCGAGTAGTGAGCATCACCGACCGCCCCATACCGGCAATGCGCGCAATGCAGACCCTTTTCGGACACGGCAGACTCGCGAACACCGGCTACATTTCGATTCTCCCAGTTGATCAGGGAATCGAACACTCAGCCGGAGCGTCATTCGGCCCCAACCCGATATACTTTGACCCTGAGAACATCATCAAGCTCGCAATGGAGGCAGGGTGCAACGCCGTAGCTACGACACTGGGAGTTCTCGGAGCAACCGCACGCAAATACGCCCACAAGATTCCGTTTGTCCTCAAGCTGAATCACAATGAACTTCTGACTTACCCCAACGAGTACGACCAGGTATTATTTGCGTCGGTCAAGCAGGCCTATGAGCTCGGAGCTGTTGCAGTGGGAGCTACGATTTACTTCGGGAGCCCTCAATCAACCCGCCAGATTCAGGAGGTCTCAAAGGCTTTCCACGAGGCACACAAAATGGGAATGGCGACGATTCTTTGGTGCTACCTGAGAAATTCCGCGTTCAAGATTAAGAAGGACGACAAGGTTACGGATTACCACGCGTCGGCAGATTTGACAGGTCAGGCGAACCACTTGGGAGTAACGATTGAGGCCGACATCATCAAGCAGAAACTGCCCGAGAACAACGGCGGCTATCTCGCGATGGGGAAGGGCTACGGCAAGACCTCACACGAAATGTACGACAAGCTCACGACTGAGCACCCGATCGACTTGGCCCGCTATCAGGTTGCGAACTGCTACATGGGTCGTGCAGGGTTAATCAATTCGGGCGGAGCTTCAGGGGGAGCCAGCGACTTAAGCGAGGCAGTCAGGACTGCGGTAATCAACAAGAGGGCCGGAGGAATGGGGTTGATTCTTGGTCGTAAGGCGTTCCAGCGTCCTATGAGCGAGGGTGTGGAAATCATCAACGCTGTGCAGGATGTCTACCTGTGCAAGGACGTTACGGTAGCGTAAACAGGTAAGAAAAATGCCCTCCGTTGTGAAAGCGGGGGGCGTTTGTTGTCTGCTAGTCGAACGAAAACGTTAATGCTCCGTTCTTCACGTCAATCTTCACCTGAGTCTTCTCTCGGACTCCTCCGGCAATCATCGCACGGGCTAATCTGGTCTCCACGTTCTGGGTGATATACCTCTTCAGCGGACGAGCTCCGTACACTGGGTCATACCCTGCCTCAGCGATAAACCCAGCGGCCTCGTCGGACACGTTCAGGGTAATCTGCCGGTCAGCGAGCCTCTCCGACAAGTGCCCAAGCAGAATCTTCACGATAGCCTTCACTTCCTCGACGCTGAGGGGCTTGAAGAACACTATATCGTCCACCCTGTTCAGGAACTCCGGCTTGAACGATTCACGCAATTGCTGCATGACCTCTTCACGTGCCGTCAGCGAAATCACTCCGCCTATATTGCCCTCAAGAAGGCTCTGTGAACCGATATTGCTCGTCATGATTATCACGGTATTCTTGAAGTCCACGACCCGCCCGTGTGAGTCGGTGATTCTTCCGTCGTCGAGAACCTGCAGCAGTATGTTGAACACGTCAGGGTGAGCCTTCTCGATTTCGTCAAACAGTATTACGCTGTACGGCCTCCGTCTGACTGCCTCCGTTAGCTGCCCTCCCTCATCGTAGCCGACGTAGCCGGGGGGTGCTCCCACGAGACGTGATACAGAGTGCTTCTCCATGTACTCGCTCATGTCAATACGAATCATGTTATCCTCAGAGTCGAACAATGCTTCTGCTAGGGTCTTGGCCAGTTCGGTTTTGCCCACGCCAGTCGGACCGAGAAAGATGAATGACCCGATAGGCCTGTTGGGGTCCTTAATTCCGCTCCGTGCCCTCAAGACAGCATCAGCCACTAACTGTACTGCCTCATCCTGACCCACAACCCGTCTGTGTAGAATCTCGTCGAGCTTCAGGAGCTTTTCACGTTCACCCTCAAGTAGGCGAGTTACCGGGATTCCCGTCCAGCGGCTGACGATGTCGGCTATCTCGTCCTCCGTAACTTCCTCGCGCAGTAACCTCTTCTCGTCGGAGTCCTTCAGAGCGTCCTGCTTGACCTTCTCCTTAGCGGTCAAAACATTTTCGAGTTCGCGCAGCTTCCCATAGCGTAACTCTGCGGCCCTGCTTAGGTCGTAATCACGTTCTGCCCTCTCAATCTCAGCCTTTATCTGCTCAATCTGGCTCCGCAAGTCCCGAATCCCGGCAATAGCTTTCTTCTCGCTCTCGTATTGTGCCCTGAGCGTATCGGCCTCGTTGCGGGCTTCGGCTAATTCCTGCTGTAAGGCCTTCAGGCGTTCCTTAGACGCGTCGTCGTCCTCATGCTTTAGGGCGGTCTCCTCAATCTCGAGCTGCATTACCCTTCTTGAGGCCGCGTCGAGCTCCGAAGGCTGGGAGTCAATCTCCGT
>JAFPZI010000010.1 GCA_017417365.1 Synergistaceae bacterium | reverse complement strand
ATTCCCTTGATGAACTCCGTAATCATTGAGTTGCCGATCTGCATTTGGGGAATTGCACTGTCTATGAACGCTACCATCAAGGCTCCGATTACGACTCCAGTGATTTTCCCGTAGCCTCCCGTAACACTCACTCCACCGAGAACACACGCAGCTATCGTGAACATCTCATCACCCGTGGCACTGCCCTTCTCGATTGCCGCATAGAACGCCAGCCACATTATGCCCGCGAGTCCCGCAGAAGCTCCGCATATCGTGTGAGCCAGTACCCTAATCCTGTTGAGGTGAACTCCCCGCATTTGTGCTGCCTCAGCGTTTGAGCCGACTGCGTAGAGATTCCGGCCTGTGCGGGTGTAGTTCAGGAAGACCGCCGTAGCCACAACTACCAAGACCGCGAGCCACACTAAGAACGGCAGGCCTAAGAACTCGTGATTAATCAGGCTGTCCTTGAAGGCTTGAGTGAGCTGTGTCGGGTTCACCTTGTTCATGCCTAACAGCCAGTTCATAGGGATTAATGCACGAACTATGTAGCTCGTTCCCAAAGTTACGATTAACGCAATGACCCTACCGTAACTCATAAGGAGGCCGTTAATTGCTCCGATGGCCGCCCCGATTGCTATACCTAGCACGAACATTAAGAGGGTGTTCTGAATCACTCCCAAGCCCATTAACTTTCCTGCAACAGCTCCGGCAAACGCAAGCACAGCCGTCGTGGAAATGTCGATTGACCCCACGAGCAGCACGCAGAGCATTCCGCAGCACATCACCATATTGATGGAGCCGTTCTTGAGGACGTTCAGCCAAGAATTTGCGAGGTAGCCGGGGACTCTGATGTTGACGACCGCGAGCAGTAAGGCCAAGACCGCTAAGAGTGGTAATTCTCTGTGTTCGATCAGGAACGAGTAAAATGATTTGCCCTTGTTCATGAAATTTTCTCCTTCCCGTCTAAGATGCTGCTTTGGCCTGAGGCATTGCGGCATTAAGAATGATTTCCTGAGTGAGGCTCTTAGTGTCGGTGAACTCTGCGGTAACTTTTCCCTCACTCATGACGTAAATTCTGTCGGACATGTTGATTACCTCCGGCAGTTCCGAACTTATCATCAATATTCCGAGACCCTGAGAGGCCAAGTCTGACATGATTTCGTAGATAGCGGCCTTGCTCCCAACGTCAACACCCTTTGTGGGTTCGTCAAGGATAATCATCTTTGGGTTAGCTGCCAACTGTTTTGCGACTACGACCTTCTGTTGGTTGCCTCCGGATAATGCGCCGGTGAGGGTGTCAGTGTCTGGAGCCTTAATCGCTAAGACATCCTTCATGCCTTCGGAGAGCTGGTATTCTTTGCGCTTGTTGATGAAGATTCCGTTCTGGCACTCCTTAGCCATTACTGGGAGGGAAATATTGTGATTGATTGACCACTGCAATAGTAAGCCGTCCTTCTGCCTGTCCTCAGGGAGATAACCCAAGCCTTTAGCCATCATCTGAGTCGGGGTGTGGGAGTGAATCTCTTCGCCCCTGAAGATTATTCGTCCAGAGTCCGGCTGATGAACTCCGAAAACTGCCTCCATGACCTCAGTACGTCCTGCACCAACAAGGCCAGTAAGTCCCACGATTTCTCCGGCCTTAACGGTGATGTTCACGTCGCGGAAGAATCCAGTCCTGCTTAAGTTCTCGAGGCGTAAAAGCTCTTCACCAATCTCGGTCTCCTTCTTGGGGTAAAGCTGGTTAATGTCCCTGCCGACCATCTGGTGAATCAAGAAAGACTGTTCGACCTCGTGAAGGTTCCACGTGCCGATATACTGAGCATCACGGAAAACCGTAACCCTCTCAGCGAGTCCGTAAATGTCCTCGAAACGGTGAGAGATGAGAATAATTCCCGTGCCGTTGTCCCTGAGACGCAGAGCAATCTTGTAGAGGGCTTCGGCTTCTCTCTGGGACAAAGCCGCAGTAGGTTCGTCCATGATGAGGATCTTAGCGTTCATTGAGAGGGCTTTAGCGATTTCGACGAGCTGCTGTTGAGCTACGGACAATGAGCCCACGGAAGCTGTTGGGCTGAAGTCCGCGTCGACTGCCTCAAGTAATTTCTTGGCCTCACGGTTCATCTTGGCCCAATCGATGAAGGGTCCGACTCTGAACTCGTGGCCGGCAAAGATATTTTCTGCGACGCTGAGGTCAGGGTAACTTGCGGCATGCTGGTAGATAGCTGCGATACCTCGTTCTTGTGCGACGATGGGGTCAGACATTACGACGCGTTCACCGTTGAGGATGATTTCACCTCCGTCGGGCTGATGAGCTCCCGTGATGACCTTGATGAATGTGGATTTGCCTGCACCGTTCTCACCTGCGAGGGCGTGAATTTCACCGGCCTTGAGGTTGAAGTGAACATTGTCGAGAGCCTTAACGCCCGGGAAAATCTTAGTGATTCCGTTAAGTTCGAGTATGTATTCAGACAAAAATTGTGCCTCCTTTCGTGCGAGTAATGTGGGGAAGGTCCCAACTGCGTTGGGAAGCCCTCCCTATGCTCCCCGCCCACCCACCCCGCATAGTGAGGGCTTTTGTGTTCGTTAATCGTGGGTTTTCGTGAGATAATCAGCATACGCCATTTTTATGCCTTCACGTAAACTCGTCTTATACTTCCAGCCTAATTTTTCAGCTTTGCTCACGTCAAGAACTTTTCGAGGCGTTCCGTTCGGTTTGGACTTATCCCATAAGATTTTGCCGTTGTAACCGACAACTTCAGCGACTAACTCAGTCAATCCCTTAATCGT
>JAFPZI010000009.1 GCA_017417365.1 Synergistaceae bacterium | reverse complement strand
CAGGAACTCACAGCTACATCGGCTCATCACTCACAGAATACCTCTCACGCTGGCCGAATAACTACCACACTTCAGCAATAAGCCTCCGTAAAACCTCGTGGCAGTCAGAAAATTTTTCGGCCTTCGGAGCACTCTTCCACACCGCCGGACTCGCTCACGACTCCGCAAAAACCATTGCACACGGAGAAATCTCATGACACACATACTAATCACAGGAACTCACAGCTACATCGGCTCATCACTCACAGAATACCTCTCACGCTGGCCGAATAACTACCACACTTCAGCAATAAGCCTCCGTAAAACCTCGTGGCAGTCAGAAAATTTTTCGGCCTTCGGTGCAGTCTTCCACGCCGCCGGACTCGCCCACGACTCCGCAAAACACACCCTCAAGGACGACTATTTCCGCGTGAACTCACAACTAACCTACGACACCGCCCTAAAGGCCAAGCGCGAAGGTGTGAGGCAATTCGTGTTCATGAGTTCGTCAATCGTCTACGGCAAATCCGCACCCATAGGACACGAGAAAATCATCACACGAGACTCCCCCGTCAACCCAGAAAGCTATTACGGTGAGAGCAAAGTCAAAGCTGAAGAGTTGTTGATGTCCCTCAATGATGAAGGCTTCAGGGTGTGTATTCTCCGCTGCCCAATGGTTTACGGCAAAGGCAGCAAGGGAAATTACCCCCTGTTGTCGAAATTAGCCCGCAGGCTCCCGATTTTCCCGAGAGTCAGAAATTCCCGCTCCATGCTCTACGTTAAGAACTTGGCCGAATTCGTCAGGCTCGTGATTCAGAATCAGGAACAGGGAATCTTTTGGCCTCAGAACGCTGAGTACTCGGACACTTCCGAACTCGTCAGGATGATTGCTGAGACTCACGGCAGAAAGATTAAGCTGCTCGGAGGGTGTGAATTTCCCCTGAGGCTCCTAGCACACGTTACGCCCCTCGTGAATAAAGCCTTTGGGAGCCTGACCTACTTACAGGAACTCAGCGAATACCCACAAAATTACCGCCTCTTCACCCTCAAGGACAGCATAAGGGAGACCGAAGCCTAACCTGCATGCTCGATTATCCAGTCCGCGAATACCCCGAAATCTCCTATGTTCATTTCGCCGAAAATTTTCTGTTCGTCCTCTGAACTCAAGGGCCGCGTGATAAATTCTGTATCTATGTCCTGAGCCTCACTGAAGCACTGCACAATCTCAGGGTGATAGAACCATTCTTGAGGTGCTTCAAGGTTCGTAGTCAATAGCTTTCTGTGGTACCAGAGAGCTTCGCATACTCTTAGCGAACTGTAATTCTGGTTGTATGGGAGAATTTCCAGCACACATTTTGTATTCCTGTCCTTCTGAAGAACCTCGTCATAGTCAAGGCAGGATCCTTCTTTTACGGTGTAGTGAATCTCTTGAGGATATTTCTGTTGGTATTTAGGCACACCTGTTACATAGAAATCACATTTCAACCCTGAATCTGCAAGCTTCTCATAAACTTCAATTATCCTATGAAGTCTATCTTTGGCTGCTCCACAGAAAAATACATCACTGGCATCCTCTGGTTCAAAATCTTTATCAGGCAGGAGACAAGGCCAGTAATCACAAAATAATATTCCCATCTTTGCAGCATCAGCCCTGTTGAACGTTATGCACAAATAATAATATTTTCTCACGACCTCATATTTTTGTGCAGCGAAAAGGATTTTTTCACCCTGAAATATAGGATTCCTGAAACAGAATATTAGTCTGCAATTCTTGTACTTACTCTTAAGATGTGCTAAATAATTCTTTGAGTAAGCAAGACGAAAACCCTCATAGAACACAAAATATATATCGTCGTCCGGGGACAGTCTGCATGTGTCAAATAATACCTTGTCCCAGATATACTTACCTGGAAGCTCAATTATCGTGTTAATTTTGTGGGAAGTGTGAATATGTAATAAATTTCTCAGAAACGTATTAAGCTCTCTGCACAGGATAGCTCCATACAACTTTGCAGAAGCAAGCGTCCCTCCCATAGGATAACCCAATATTACAAAACTAGTTTTTCTGTGATTACTTGATGAAATTTCAGACAGTATATTGCCGTGAGCCGTGAGCCATTATACTGATTTACGCTCTTCACTGTCAATACCTCCTCAGTAAATTAAGTATTGTATACTAACATAACTTCATTAATTAGGGAACTCACAACCTGCCCCTGTTTTGTCTGCTCTTTCTTGAGAGCTCTCCAGTACCTCCCTCAACAACTCCCTCATGCTTCGACACGTTCACTGCCGTCCTCCATACGCACACGCAGTCAAACCAGAACGACTCACGCTTCACGTACTCCCCGTCATAGCGCGCCTTCTCGGGAATCTCCAGCTCATCGCGCCCGTTGATCTGCGCCCAACCCGTCAGGCCCGGCCGTATGTCGTTAGCTCCGTACTTGTCGCGTTCGGCTATCAGGTCATACTGATTCCACAATGCCGGACGAGGCCCAACTATCGACATATCACCCTTCAAGATGTTCAGGATTTGCGGCAGCTCATCAATTGAGTATTTCCGCATCCATTTTCCGCACCTCAACAGGTATTGCTCCGGGTTCTCGAGAAGGTGCGTCGGGACATCGTGCGGCGTTGAGAGCTTCATTGACCTGAACTTGTACATGTCGAAATGCCCTTTGTGAATCCCAACCCGCTTCTGCCTGAACAGTGCCGGGCCCTTGTCCTCACGCTTAATCATCAGCGCAAATACGCACATCGGCACTCCCAACACCGCCAGCGCACAGAGACTCAGCACCACATCAAGCAATCTCTTCACGAAATGCCTATACATCAAGCGTCCTTCTGAAGTAGTCTATAGTCTCCTTTAGGCCGTCCTCGAGCTTTATCGTCGGTGCCCAGTCTAATTCCTTCTTGGCCAAGTCAATAACTGGCTTCCTCTGTGTAGGGTCATCCTGAGGAAGAGGCATGTGAACAATTTTCGACTTCGCCCCAGTCAGCCTAATCACCATCTCCGCAAGCTCTAATATCGTGAACTCCCCGGGATTGCCCAAGTTCACAGGACCAGTGAATCCGTCGCGGCTGTTCATCATCCTGATTATTCCCTCGACTAGGTCGCTCACATAACAGAAGCTACGGGTCTGAGTCCCCTCTCCGTAAATCGTAATGTCCTGCCCCCTCAGTGCCTGTACGATAAAGTTGCTCACCACTCGTCCGTCGTCAGGGCGCATTCTTGGCCCGTAGGTGTTGAAGATCCTCACTATCTTAATGTCAACCCCGTGCTGCCTGTGGTAGTCGAAGAATAACGTTTCGGCTACCCTCTTGCCCTCATCGTAACACGCACGCACACCAATCGTGTTCACGCAACCCCTGTAGCTTTCGGGCTGTGGGTGGATTTCTGGATCTCCATAGATTTCCGACGTTGAGGCCTGAAGAATCCGGGCATGGCACCTCTTCGCGAGGCCTAAAGTGTTAAGCGCACCCATGAAGCTGGCTTTTGTGGTCTTTATCGGGTCATACTGGTAGTGAATTGGGGAGGCAGGGCACGCAAGGTTATAGATTTGGTCGCACTCAACGTAGATGCTCTCTATCACGTCATGCCTGATGAACTCGAAATAGTCATTGCTCATAAGGTGCCGGATATTGTTCTTCTGGCCCGTGAAGAGATTATCCGCGCATATCACATCATTTCCCTGCTCCAACAGCTTCTCGCAAAGGTGCGAACCTATGAAGCCCGCCCCGCCAGTTACAAGTATTCTCTTTCCTGACATTATGATTTCCTCTCTGTGATTCTGGATTTATTCCGTGAGATTATACCAGCTATTCGGATTCGTAAACCCCTATGATAGTAAAATATCTTACTATTATGGGCACTTGCAGAATGAGTTGACATTTCCGGCTAAACTGGTAAAATTTCCTAGTGCTTTGAGGAAATCCAAGACACACACAAACATTCTTGGGAATTGGTGCAACGGCAGCACGCTTGACTCTGGATCAAGTAATTGGGGTTCGAATCCCTGATTCCCAGCCAAAATTTTAGACGACGGAAGAAATTACTCCCTGTTCAGCGAAATACTGGGCAGGGAGATTTATTGTTGTCTGGAGATTTATTGTAGTCTGGAAAGTTATTATTGTCTCACGTTCACAATCTCATACTCAGGGGGAAAATTCATTGTTAGCGTTCATAGTTCTCTACGCTGTAATTCTCGTTGTACTCGGTGCGGTAATCGGCCGCCGGGCAAAATCAGCTTCTGACTTCTTCGTGGCAGGGCGCAATTTCGGTGCGGGACTCCTCTTCACGACTCTAATTGCCGCAAATTTGGGGGCAGGGTCAACTGTCGGGGTAACTGCGCTTGCGTACACTCACGGGCTCTCTGCTTGGTGGTGGATAGGGAGTGCCGGAATAGGCTCTATGGTCTTGGCGTTCCTTGTTGGTCCGAGAATCTGGAGGATTGCCCGCAAGAATAATTACTACACCCTAAGCGATTATCTCGATGCGCGGTACAGCAAGGCATTTTCCGGAATAATCTCGCTGATGATGGCGGCTGGGACTCTCGCGCTTTTTGCCGGACAGCTTTTGGGTATTGCGTGGATTCTTGAGGTCGTCGCGGATGTCCCGAAAGCTCAAGGTGTGATTGCGGGTGCGGTTGTTACTACTCTGTACTTTGCTGCGGGGGGTTTGTTGTCGAGCGCGGTTGTGAATATCCTTGAGGTAGCTGTGATTCTTGCTGGGTTCGTGATAGCCTGCCCGTATGTCCTGAAGTTTTCCGGTGGCCTCGAGGGAATCAGGTCGGCAGTGAGCAGTGAGACATACTTTGACGTTTTCGGGATGGGGAGTTCGGCAATTGTGGGGTATATCGTTATGTTAGTGCCGTCATTCTTCATTTCTCCGGGCCTGATTGGGAAGGTGTTTGCGGCCAAAGATGAGCGTGCGATAAAGGTCGGTACGGCAATGAATGGGTTAGTGCAGCTGGCCTTTGCGGTTATTCCTGTGGTAATCGGGATGGCGTGCTGTGCGAAATTTCCGGGACTGGCTCGGGCAGATTTGGCACTACCGACGGCGATGAAGAACATGATGCCGTTCTGGGCTGCGAGTTTGGCGTTGGCTGGGATATTTGCGGCTGAGGTGAGCACGGCGGATACTGTACTGTACATGCTTGCTGGTTCGCTGGTCAATGACCTCTACAGACGCTTCGTGAACCCCGATATTGCCGACAGAAAGTTATTGCTGGCCTCGCGGGTTACTAGTCTTGTGTGCGGTGTTGCTGGAGTGTTCTTAGCGTTGAGGCTTGAGAGCATAATTAGTGCGCTGACGATATTCTACTCACTGATGAGCGTATCACTTGCGGCACCGCTGGTGTTCGGGCTGTTCACACGTAGGGCGGGGAATGCCGGTGCGGTGTTGTCTGCGGTGTTGGGTGTGGGGTTGACGGTGTACATGACGTTTTGGGGTGAAGGGTGGAGCGTTTTGGGAGTGAAGCTGAATGCTCCGACGTGCGGAATAATTTTCTCGTGTGGTGTCATGTGCATATCCGCAATACTCAACGCAGGGGAGCGGGATTGAGGGCAATGTACCCGCAGCTATGACGTTTTGTGGAGGGAGGCTGAATGCGTGGGCGTACCGTGTGGTATCATACTCACATTCACAATACTTAACACACGAAAAGGGGTATCCTTGAATGAGCGAGATTAAGGGCAATGAATACCCGCTCTCTAAGATTTTCAGCAGCGATTTCGACTTTGTCATCCCTCCATACCAGAGGCCTTACGCTTGGACGGATAAAGAGTCAGGCGAACTCTTTGACGACCTGTACAGTTTCTGGCAGAACAGCAGCAAGGATGAGCAGTATTTTCTTGGCAGTATAGTCCTCAGCAAGAAGGAAAATCTGCCGCGTTCAGAAGTGATTGACGGTCAGCAGAGACTAGTAACTTTGACGATTCTATTTTCTGTACTGGCCTCCGAATTTCAGCCCGGCGACCAAGTCAAGAACGATATAGCCTTCTACATAAATGAACCCGGCGAAGGCCTCATAGCGAAATCCCATCCGCGCCTCAGCATTGGTGATACTGACAACAAGTTTTTCAGGAAATATATTCAGAACATGAACTTGGACGGCCTCCTTCAGCTTAATCCTGTCAATCAAGAGACGGAAGCCCAGAGCCACATCATACGCAACGCAGCTCTCCTCCGCAGAAAGGTTAGGGATAACTTGACTTCTGCCGATCAGATTCGGGACTTCGCAGTTTTTCTCGTAACAAGGTGCTTCATTGTGGCGGTCTCAACCTCGACGCGGAAGACTGCATTTCGTGTGTTCTCCGTCCTCAACAGCAGGGGAATGGACCTTCTGCCGACGGACATCCTCAAGTCCGAACTTATCGGCGCAATCTCTGGCACTAAGGAACAGAGAAGCTACACTCAAATCTGGGAAGACACAGAGAACGACATAGGCCGCTCAAATTTCATAGATTTCTTCTCCGCTATGAAGGATGATATTCATCAAGGCCAAAGCCAGAAAGAACATTATCGACGAGTTCAAGAAAGAAATACTGCCGTCTATCACTGACTCTAAGGCCAAAGAATTTATTGATGATGTCTTAGTCCCTTACTCTGAGGCCTATAACTTCGTCAAGAACCCCGCAAACAGCGAATACTTGAAGTGGCTCAACATGCTCGACAATTCTGACTGGGTACCGGCAGCCATGCTCTACTACGACAAGAACAAGAACAATTCCGCCGGGCTTGATGGATTCTTCAGGAAGCTCGAGAGGCTCGCGTATATGCTGGTCTGTTCCTACAACGTCAACCAGAGGATAGCCAGATATGCCAGAATATTATCTGACCTTGAGGCTTCGGACGGTGAGAGCGTTGACCTATCCGACAGAGAGAAGAAAGACTTTGCTGACAGGCTTAATTCTGACGTGTATATCATGACTTCACCGCAGAAAAAATATATCATTCTCCGTCTCGACTCATTCTTGGCAGAAACGGGTGCGCAGTACGATCATAAGGTTCTGAGCATAGAGCACATTCTGCCTCAGACTGTCGATGACGGTTCTTATTGGTCTCAGAAATGGCCGGATGTTCAGGAGCGGGAAAAGTGGCTTCACAAGGTAGGTAACTTAATCCCCCTCAGCCGGCACAAAAATTCTTCCGCAAGCAATTACGACTTCACAAAGAAGAAAAACGTGTATTTCTTCAAGAACGGAGCAACACCGTACGTCCTCGCCAGCCAGATTATGCCCCTCACCGACTGGACACCAGCAGAAGCCGAAAAACGTCAGGCCTCACTAATCGCACTCTTCAAGCAGAACTGGGAACTATAGGAAAGTTGATACCCCCTCCCAATCTCAGAAGGGGGCTTGGTCTTCACACTCCAGAAGCAGCTACACACGCCCTCACGATAATATCCGCAGCTTCACCCTTAGTTACAGGGTACCCGTAGTGAAAATCTGCCTCTATCCTGTACACATCAAGGACTCCCAATCTCCCTAACTTCTCCACATACTCCGCATTCCTGTGCTTCACCAGCTTGAACGGCGAGCGCGAATTTCTCTGCGGCTTGGCCTCACTCAATGCCGGAAATGCCTCGTACACAGCACGCGCAAAATCTCCCCTAGAGATGAAGTTATGCATCTTCCCGGTGATTACGCCGCCGTTGTCCCTGATTCCTATTGCTGCCTGAGCCCTCCTAAGGTACGTGTTCGCCTGCTCAAGCGTAATCATGTCGTTCACACCGAAAACCCCTTTGTTCTGCGAGCGAATTTCAGTCATTGCCCTCACAGGATCCTCAAAGGCTCTCTCGTCAGCCTGCGATGAGTGAGGAAACTCGTTAGGCTCAATGAGTGCGTAGAGGTTCGAGAGCTGTACACTCTTGTTCACGCCGTGTTCTGGTGGAACGTCGGAGTAGTGGCACAACGACAACGATACCCCATAATTCAGCAATTCCCACTGAACTCGGATAGGGTGAACATTTGCGGGCTGCCTGTTGTCTCTCACGCTGACGGCTGCCAGTGCTCCTGCGGCTTGGCCGGTCATGATGGTTATTGGCTGCAGTCTCAAGGCTCCCGCAGTCAGTCGCGACATTGAGAGGTTCTTCTCTGCGGCTATCAGTCCGTCTGTGTCGCTCGGTACTAGTATGCTCATTGGCACCTGAAATGGTCCGCGCGGCCTGTTGGTGATTGTCGAGTGCGCTCGTTCCTCAAATTCCCACTCCATGTCAGCGTCAGTGTTTGCCCCGTGAAGGTCCAAGATATACCCCCCTATTGCGATTGCGTCAGAGAACTCGTGGCTGGTCCCGTCCCTGTAGCTCAGAGAGTTTTGGAGGAGCTCATAGCTTGTGAGAGTCCTGCCCGCGACAATCCTTCGGGACTCCCTGACGTAGGGAACCGGCGGCATTCTTCGTGCGATTTCCTGCCACTCACGGGGGAGGGTTCTCGCGGCCTCAGGTAGAATCCTGTTAGTGTATTCGTCATCGGCAACGGACCATGATTCACCGAGTTCGTTCTGTACGTAGTAGATGAAATGCAGGCTCTTAATCAGTGCTTCCCGCTCAATCTGGAGCCGTAATGCCCTGTCCTCAAGGTAGCCGATTGGGAGGCCCCTTCTGCCGTTGGTCCAGCCGTAAGTCCCCGGGTAATCATTCGCCCAGTTCACGCTG
>JAFPZI010000062.1 GCA_017417365.1 Synergistaceae bacterium | reverse complement strand
CTACAAAGTTATTGTGTGAGAGCGAAGCCATGAGACGCTCGGCGTACTTCTGCGAGACTGCCTGACGTTCCGCCAGCTCGTGAGTAGTGATGTAGCCATCCGCACCCTGATTCTCCGCGAGGTCTACAAGGAATCTCAGTGCGTACCTCCCGCGCGTCGAGATTAACATTTCACGGCCTCAAAGCCCCGCTTCAGGTCGTCAATAATATCGTCAATGTGTTCCGTCCCAATCGAGAGCCGTATAGTTGTCGGCCTTATCCCGCAAGCTAACAGGTCCTTCTCGTCGAGCTGTGAATGAGTCGTTGAGGCCGGATGAATAACGAGGGACTTAACGTCCGCAACATTCGCCAATAGCGAGAACAATTCTAGGCTCTCAGTGAACTTCTTGGCCGTCTCAGCATTGCCCTTGATGTCGAACGTGAATATTGACCCTCCGCCCTTCGGGAAATACTTTGCGTAGAGTTCCGCCTGCCTTCCCTCCTCAAGCGACGGATGATTCACCCGCTCGACCTGCCTGTGGTCCCTCAAGAACTCCACAACTTTCAGCGCGTTCTCCACGTGGCGTTCTACCCTCAGTGAGAGAGTCTCCAGCCCCTGAAGCAGAATGAACGAGTTGAACGGCGACAAGCACGCCCCCAAATCCCGCATAATAGTTGTGCGCATCTTGACGATGTATGCGAGGTTCCCGGCCGCCTCAGTGAAGACCGTACCGTGATACGACGGGTTAGGCTCCGACAGTCCCGGGAACTTCCCGCTTGCTGCCCAGTCAAAGTGTCCTCCGTCAACCACAACTCCACCCATGACCGCACCGTGTCCGCCGATGAATTTCGTTGCAGAGTGTACGACAATATCCGCACCGTACTCTATGGGGCGGCACAGGTAGGGAGTCGCAAATGTGTTGTCGATGATTAAGGGCAGACCGTGTTTGTGCGCGATTTTTGCGATGGCCTCAATGTCGATAACGTCAGAATTTGGGTTGCCGAGAGTCTCAGCGTAGAGTAATTTCGTGTTTGGCTGTATGGCCCTCTCGAAGTTCTCAGGGTCCGACGGGTCCACAAAGCTCGCAGTTATGCCCTGTTCGGGTAAGGTGCTGGCGAAGAGGTTGAACGTTCCGCCGTAGAGGTTGGTTGAGGACACTACGTGGTCTCCTGTCCTCGCGATGTTCTCGACAGCATAAGCTATGGCCGCCGACCCTGACGCGGTAGACAATGCCGCAGCTCCCGACTCCAGTGCAGCAATACGCTTCTCGAACACGTCATTAGTCGGGTTCATGAGTCGCGTGTAGATGTTGCCCGGCTCAGTCAGTGCGAACCTCCCAGCAGCTGTGGCCGAGTCCTTGAACACGTAGGAAGTCGTAGCGTAAATAGGTACAGCCCTAGAATCGGTCGTGGGGTCAGCGTGTTCCTGCCCAACGTGGAGCTGTAATGTCTCGAATCTATATTTGCTCATTGATTACCCCTTCTTTGCCGAAAAATTTATCTCGTGATTATAGCCCTCTGGTAAATATTTGTACGTCAAGATATATACCGCACTGCTGAGACGATTCAGGACGTGGCAGAGCCTTAGTGAGTCCTCATCCCCGAAAGCCCTCCATGCGCACAGTTCAGACTCACGCACTAGAGTCCGCAAGACGTTCAACCCCGCAGACTCACACCTCATTTCGCAACACGGCATGATGTGCCCGAGCCCGTAATAGTCTCTTGGGTTGTGGGAGCGCGTGTGAATCTCGTCCTCACTGAGTCCCCACAAGGATAACCCCCCGTCAAAGCTCTTCCCTCCAGCCTCGCAGGCCTGAAGTTGACGTACTACCCCCCTCAAGTCCTCAAGGTCAGAGATATATTCGTCGTTGAGAGAGAGAGTTTGCAGAAAGATTATCTCCGCGTTGAGGGTGTCTAGTTTTCCCCTGAGGGCGAAGCGTTCACCAGCCTTTGGGTTCATGCTCCGAGAGTGGCGACCATTACGGCCTTGATTGTGTGCATTCTGTTTTCTGCCTCGTCAAAAACTTTTGAGGCCTCCGACTCGAACACATCCTCCGTAACTTCACAGCCCTTCACCGCAGGAAGGCAGTGCAGGAAAATCGTTGTGTCCTTGCCGGTTGCGCTCATGATGTCGGAATTGACCTGCCAGCCCCCCAAGAGCCTGTAGCGTTCTTCCTTGAGGGCCTCCTCACCCATCGACACCCATACGTCAGTGTAAATAGCATCCGCACCCTTCACGGCCTCCTTAGGGTCATTGATGACGGTTATCGTTGAGTGTGAAGCTATGCTTCTGCACTTGGCCAAGAGCTCTGGGTTCGGCTCCAATTCTACTGGTGAGCTCACGACGTAATCAACTCCCATTTTTGCGCACCCTATCATTAATGCGTTGCTCATGTTGTTACGGCCGTCCCCTAAGTACACGAGCTTTAGGCCCCTCAACTTGCCGAAGTTCTCGCGTAAGGTCAGGAAGTCTGCGAGGACTTGTGTAGGGTGATCAATGTCGGTGAGTCCGTTCCACACCGGCACGCCTGAATATTTCGCGAGGGTCTCTACTGTCTCCTGCTTGAAGCCCCTGAACTCTATACCGTCGAACATTCGGCCGAGCACTCTGGCGGTGTCTTTAGCGTCCTCCTTTGCGCCGAGCTGAATATCGTTCTTGTTGAGGTATTCTGGAAAAGCTCCCTCGTCGTTGCACGCTACGGTGAAGGCACAGCGTGTCCTGGTTGATGACTTCTCGAAGATTAGGGCTATGTTCTTGCCAGCAAGTGAGGAGCCGCGGATACCTGAACGTTTTTTGGCCTTGAGGTCTGCGGAAAGTGTGAGGAGATAATCTATTTCTGCCGGAGAAAAGTCCATGAGGGTGAGAAAATTTCTGCCTCTGAGGTTGATTGCCATGATATAACCTCCCGAAAGTTTAGTGTGAGATTTCTGCGATTATATCACGGCAAGTAGAGCAGCTTACGAGTCGGCAACTGCTCACGACGCAAAAAATTAACCCCGCACATTTCTGCACGGGGCTTGTGTTATGAGTTCATGTTCTCGAGACGGTTGAACAATTCATTCTTATCGTGCCCGAGTATCAACGTCAACGATGCCGCCCTGCTGTCCGCCTGAATCAGCCTCTCATTAGTTATCCCGCAGAGTTCCGCCAAAGCCTTTGCACCCTCCCTGACGGACTCATCACTATTCGGAGGATAGATTATGTTCGAGGCTCTGTAGTCGTAGTGGCGTGCGTTCCCAGTGTAAGGCACCTCAATTCCTATGCGCTGGAAAATCTGCGCGGCCCTTCTGCCGATTCCCTTCTCGCCGTCGCCGTTGAGAATCCTTATGCTCTGAATCTTATCCCTGAGTTCTGCGAGCTTCTCACTGTCGAATCCCGCCGTCTGTCCCTCGCGCCGTTCGTCGAGATTGATGCTCTCCATAGACTCCAGCAATGCATCATCAGCAGGGGGCAACTTGGCCGCAAGCTGAAGGGAGAAGGCGTTATTGTCCAGAATCCAATAGCTAACGTTCTTGCTGAAGCCGGATTTGCCCGGGGCCATGAACATTTTGATTCTGTCGGGCGGGAGGGAATTAGCGAACTGCAGCAGCTTCAACGCCTCGAGGGGTGCTAGGTCAGTGTCAACAGCGTCCATGACCTCATTAACGATTGCGGGTATTCTCGGAATTATTGAGGGGGTCTTAATCTTCTTCATCATGTTGTCTATGAACCTCTGCTGCCGCCTCACCCGCCCAATGTCGCCTAAGGGGTCATGCCTGAACCTCACGTAGCCAAGTGCGGTCTTGCCGTTCATGTGCTGCTGTCCGGCCGGAATGTTGATGAATAATTTCCCAGAGTAATCGTTATAGACTAGTCTCTTCTCCACGTAAATATCTACTCCGCCAAGTATGTCCACGATTCTCGGAAAGCTCTTGTAGCTGATCTTCACGAAATAGTCTATCGGCATCCCAGTTAAGTTCACGAGCGTCTCACGAAGCAGCCTTATTCCTCCGTAGACGTAAGCGTGGTTAATCTTGTCCCACCCTCTTCCGGGAATGTACACCCGAGAGTCCCTGGGTATCGACGCGATTCGCAGGCCGGGGTTCTGTGCGTCGAAAATCGCTAGGGCTATTGCGTCCGTCCTTGACCCGCCCTCGACGTTATCGAGCCCAACGACCAACACATTAACGCTCCCTCTCGTTGATGAGTCCTGAGTCTGGGACTCTGCTACGGCTAATTCTGTATCCTGAGCCGGTGCGGGTCTGTCCTGAGACTGAGGCCTTGCGGTCTGGACCGTCTGAGTCTTGGGCTTGGGTATCGGCAGTGGGTTAGGGTCATTGAGGAGCTCGGCTAACCTCACTGCGGCTCCTCCGGCCATCGAAGAAATAATCATGAATATTATTCCCAAAATCTTCAACACTCTCATAAAGATTAATCACCTCTGTATAAATTATTCGACTCAATGTATATCTCCACAAGGTGAGGCACCAGAAATCTTATGCCCCTTCCGTCCCGTGCACGCTGGCGGATTTCCGTGCTGGAGATTGCGAACTGCGGTATCTCGATATATTTTAGCTTATCACGGATGAATTTCGGCAGGGTTTCTATTCCGCTCACGGGGTAGCCGGGCCGTCTTGCAGTAACGAGCGTGCAGAGTTCTGGAATCTTCTCGTACTCGAACCACGAAGTTATCGACAGCATAGCATCAAGTCCCGTTATGAAGTACAAATCCTCACGCCTTATCCCTGACGCTAGGAACTCCCTTAGCGTGTCAATCGTGTGCGTGGAGTCCTTCCTGTCGATCTCCATTCGCGACACTGAGTACTCGAGCACTCCGGCGGTCGCTAAGAGTGTCATTGCGTACCTGTCCTCAGCTGGAGTGATTCTGTGTGCGTGTTTGTGGGGAGGGTCTCCTGTGGGTACGAAGATTAACCGGTCGATTCCGAGATTCCTGCGTGCCTCTTCAGCCGCGAGCAAGTGCCCATAGTGAATTGGGTCAAACGTCCCGCCCATTATGCCGGTCTTCATGTGATTACCTCCGGCTCAAAGTCGAACTCAATATCGCCAATATACACTTTGTCGCCCTCTCTCGCTCCTGAGGCCTCCAGAGCTTCCTCAACACTGAGTGCACTCAGTAACCTTGCGAATTTCTGCATAGCGTCTTCATGGTCAAAGTTTATGCGTGAGACCGAGCGTTCAAGGTTCTCGTGTTCGACCCTGAAGCTGCCGTCAGACTGGCGGATTATCCTGACTGGTTCACGTGATGACCTCCCTGAAGATTTCTTGCGTGGAAGTTCGGTGATTTCCTGCGGGCCGTCAATCTCAAGACTAACCGCCGGAGTGTTCCTGACTAACTCAGCAATTGCCCTGATGAGCTCAGGAATGTTTGTGCCTTCCAGCGCGCTAACGGCCAAGTACTGAAGCCCCCTGCTCACTGCCTCCTGCCTGAGAAGCTCAGAGTTAGAGTCAGTTCCCTCAAGGTCTGTCTTGTTCCCGACGACAATACACGGTCTGTCCTCGAGGTTCGCGCCGTACTCCCTGAACTCGTCGAGCAGTGCGTGAAACATCCTCACTGGGTCAGGCTGGCTCAAGTCGATAACGTGAAGAATTATTCGTGTGCGTTCAACGTGCCTCAAGAACTGAAGGCCGAGTCCCTTCCCCTCGTGAGCACCCTCAATGAGGCCGGGCATGTCGGCAATAACGACTTGGGCATCATCGACAGCGAGAACTCCGAGATTGGGTGATAGAGTAGTGAAGGGGTAACCTGCGATTCTTGGCTTGGCTCCGCTGATGGCCGCGAGGATACTCGACTTTCCTGCGTTGGGAAAACCTGCGAGTCCCACGTCAGCAATCAACTTAAGCTCAAGGGTCAATGCCCGCTCTTGTCCCGGGTCTCCCTTCTCGGCGAATCTCGGTGCACGTCTCGACGAACTAGCGAAGTGGGAATTTCCCCTGCCTCCTTTGCCCCCAAGAGCCGCTATGAACTTTTGGCCCGGCACCACCAAATCAGCGAGAATTTGCCCTGTTTGTGAGTCCTTGACGAGGGTCCCGCACGGTACGTTAATCACGAGATTCTTGCCGTTTGACCCCGAACGCATTGCGCCTTCACCGTGTCCTGCGTGCCCCGCCTGAAAGCGTCGGTCATACTCGAAGTCCGCCAGCGTTACGACTCCCCCGACAGCCTCAAGGATAACATCTCCGCCTTTGCCTCCGTCGCCGCCGTCAGGTCCGCCTTTGGGCACGAACTTTTCACGCCGGAAGCTCAGAGCACCATTGCCGCCCCTCCCGGCCTTGACGTAAATTTCTGCTAAGTCAACAAATTTCATGGTCAGAATAAAAAAATTTGCCCCATATCGCAGGGGCGTAATGATAGTGTTCTGTGTTCACCAGACTATTCCGCAGGCACAACTGATACGAACTTGCGGCCCATCTTCTTATGGTAGTTGACCTTGCCGGGAACTAACGCAAACAGTGTGAAGTCCCGTCCGAGCCCGACGTGTTTGCCCGGGTGTACGCATGTCCCGCACTGCCTGACGAGAATGCTTCCTGCCGTTACGGTCTGGCCGGCAAAGACCTTGATACCGCGATATTTGGGCTGGCTGTCGCGTCCGTTGGTTGAACTGCCCTGCCCCTTCTTGTGCGCAAAGAACTGAAGGTTAAATCTTCTTGTCATTACTATTTTTCCTCCGTCGAAAGTTTTACGTATCTGGGATTCTCCTGAGCTATGACCCTGAGTGATTCCGCGATTGTCTCCGTCAAGATTGCTAGTCTCTCCTGCTCCGAACTCGGCCAAGACGCACGGATCACCGGCACTCTGTCATCTATGAGGCACTCGAAGCCTTCACGCCCCTCAAGGCCAAGAACTAACGCCTGCATTAACGTAGACACAGCCGCGCAGACTATATCCCTGCCCTTGTGGGAGAAGCCAGAATGCCCCCTGCTCTCAATCCCGGTTAGTGTTTTGCCGCAGTAATACAGCTTTACCGTCGTCAACTAGGCTTCAATGTTCCT
>JAFPZI010000061.1 GCA_017417365.1 Synergistaceae bacterium | reverse complement strand
TGGTATGCTGAGTGCCGCATTTCTCTCGACTCTTGCGGGAATGTACCTGCCTGGAAAGTATTCGTTGATTCACAGCGTGGAGAATCTATCTTTCCTGAAGCCCGTACATTCTGGGGATGTCCTGAACGTTAAGGGGGTGGTTACGGACATTTACGAGGAGCTGAGGATGATAAAAGTCGGCGTAACTATGAGCAGGCCTGACGAGGTAGTTCTTAAGGCCAAGATGAAGATTCTAGTGTTGCAATAACGAAAGGAGAAATTATTATGACGCGTGAAGAGGCGTACAAGCGTTTAACGGCAGTGTTTCATGAAGTATTTGACGATGAGAGCATAGTCCTGCGTGATGAGACTACGGCAAAGGACATTGAGGCTTGGGACTCATTTGAGCATATTAATCTAGTGAGTGCCGTTGAGGATGAGTTCTCGTTCAAGATTCCGATGGGGAAAGTGATAACCATGAAGAACGTCGGCGAGATGGTAGATATTATTCTGGAGCTTGGCAAGTAATGATTAAGGACATATTGACATGGACTCCTGAGTTCATGAACTTGACTTCTCAGGCATTTTTCTGGTTCCTGATTGCGTCGTGCATTGTGTATTATTCTGCCGGGCGGAGACTTCAGAGGTACATTCTGCTTTGTGCTAGCCTGTTCTTCTACCTGACTGCGGCCAGTGTGAAGCTGTACAAGCTGGCTGTTGTTGTAGGATTTGTTGTGGGAGTAACTTACTTCGGGAGCCTCCTGATTGACCGTAGCAGGGGGAAGGCTCGTACGGTTTTGACGTGGCTTAGCGTGAGTGCTCTGGTGAGTGCTCTGGTGGTGTTCAAGAGTGCATATAACATACTGTCTCTTGTGGTGAGTGATCCGTATCGTATTGAGTTCCTGAAGTTTTTCCCGTTAATCGGTCTGTCGTACTACACACTTTCTGCAATAGGGTACATTCTTGACGTGAGCTGGGGGATATATCCTGCGGAGAAGAGCCTCGTGAACGTTGCGCTGTACGTGTGCTTTTTCCCGCAGCTGGTCTCCGGGCCTGTTACGAGATATTCACAGATGCGGGAACAATTTTCGTCGTATCACCCTCTGGAGTACGAGAACATTGCGAACGGGCTTCGTCGGATGCTGTGGGGATATGTCAAGAAGCTTGTGATTTCTGAGCGTTTCGGAGTAATTGTGTCTGCGGTTTACGGGGAGTATTCGAGCTATAACGGAGCATATCTTGTGTTTGCGACGTTGTGCTATGCGGTCCAGTTATACACGGACTTTTCTGGCTGTATGGATATTATTATGGGTGCGGCTGAACTGTTCGGGTTCTCACTGCCTGAGAATTTCGACGCACCATTCTTCTCGCTCTCACTGAAGGAATTTTGGCGGCGCTGGCATATTTCGCTTGGTACATGGTTCAAGGATTATGTGATGTACCCTGTTCAGATGTCCGGGTTCATGAACAAACTCGGGAAGTCCTGCGTGAAAGTTTTTGGGAAGAAGCGCGGGAAAAAGATACCGTTCTACCTGTCGATGTTTGTGCTGTGGGTGTTGATAGGCTTGTGGCACGGAGGGACGGCACACTATTTTATTGCGTCTGGGATGATCCCGTTTGCTCTGTTGACGTTGAGCGACATGATGCCGTCATGGTTTGCTCTGAAGGGCGGAAATGCCGTGAGCCGGGTGGTGATGAGGGTGCGTACAGTTCTGTTAATGTGCGTAAGTTTCGTGTTTATCTGTGCAGGGAGTGTGAGAGGAGCTGTGGATGTGTACGGGAGGATATTCCTGCACTTCCTCGAGGTGAACACTGCGAGGACTGTTGTGTGGGAGATGGTCAGCGTGCTGGATGCTGTGTTGATGTTGTCCGGGCTGGTGTTGGTGCTGAGTGCGGACGGGCTGAAGAACAGCGGAAAGTCTTTGTCTGGGATTGTGGACAGACAGAGGGCAATAGTGCAGTATGGGGTGTACTATGCCGGGGTTCTGGCGGTAATGTTCTTCGGCATGGTAGGGAATTCGTCATTCATATATTT
>JAFPZI010000008.1 GCA_017417365.1 Synergistaceae bacterium | reverse complement strand
GGGCCAGAAAGTTGACCTCAGGAAGGCTGACGGGTCTTCATTGCGTAAGGTCATGGTTGGGCTTGGCTGGGATGAAGTCGAGAAGTCCAGTGGGGGGTTCTTGTCGGGCCTCTTTGGAGGCGGTAAGGCTCAGGATATAGACTGCGATGCTACGGCGTTCCTGTGCGTCGGCGGAAAAGTTATCGATGCCGACGACGTTGTGTACTTCGGCAATCTCGAGCACGAGTCGGGAGCTGTCATACACATGGGCGATAACCTGACAGGAGCGGGTGAAGGGGACGATGAGCAGATTTTCGTGAACCTCTCCTCACTGCCCAAACAGTACGACAGAATAATTTTCGTGGTCAACATCTACAAGGCCAGTGAGAGACATCAACACTTCGGAATGATCCGCAACGCCTTCATAAGGATATGCGACGACGACAATCACCAAGAGTTATGCCGCTACAACCTCTCGGAGAATTATGACGGAATGACTGCTATGGTCTTCGGTGAAATCTATCTTCGTAACGGCCAATGGAAGTTCAACGCAATCGGTCAGGCCACGAAGGACAACAGCATTGCTGACTTGGCCAAAAGGTTTGCATAAGCTCTAAGAATTTCGTTATCCCCTTGCCGAACAAAAGCGGGGGGATTTTTGTTGCGTTTTTGTGCGCTAAAATATACGGGCAAATTCACAAGGAGGAATAATCATGAAGTTCTACGATTTGGAGTGGCTCGCACAGAAATGCGGGACTGAGAACAAGTACGAGATTACTGCCAAGATAGCAGCGGAGGCCCGGCGTGAGAGTGAGGAGGCAGCTATGGACAAGAACAACTCAGGGAATGAGCGGTTCATCTCGAACGTATTGCTAGAGATTGAGGAAGGCAAGAGCCAAATCACTAACCCTAATGCAGAACTGGAAGAGTAGCCGCCGGATTCTTCTCGGCATAACTGGAGGGATAGCCGCCTACAAGATTCCTTCATTGGTGAGGCTGATAACTCGTGCCAAGTCGGAAGTTGAGGTAATTATGACCCGTTCGGCCGGTAACTTTGTCGCACCGATGACGCTCGGGGCTCTTGCGGGTAAAAGTGTCTGGACTGATGAGGGCTTTGACCACACGATACCGCACGTCCGGCTGTCTGGTTGGGGTGAAGTTTTCGTGGTAGCTCCCTGTAGTGCCAACACCCTCGCCAAAATCGCTCACGGAATAGCTGACAACCTCCTAACGTCTGCGGTGTTAGCGGCCTCGTGTCCTGTGTTGTTGTTCCCTGCGATGAATGACCGAATGTACTCGAACCCTGCCGTTCAGGAGAACATAGAGACCCTGAAGCGCAGAGGGATTCTCGTCGTTGAGGCTGAGTCGGGAGCTCTGGCCTGCGGGGACTCTGGGCGCGGGAGGATGCCTGAACCTTCGGAGATTCTCCACGAGACATTTCGGGCGTTGTGTCCGGTTCACGACATGAGGGGAAAACGTGTGTTAGTTACTGCCGGACCGACCCACGAGTACATTGACCCAGTGCGCTACATCTCCAACCCGTCCAGCGGGAAAATGGGTGTGGCTATGGCTCGTAGTGCGTGGTACAGGGGCGCGGAAGTCAGAGTGATTGCAGGGCCTGTTGAGGTTGACGCTTACGGGCTCGGGGTTGTTCGCGTTGTGAGTGCTCAGGAAATGTTAGAGGCAGTGAGGGCTAATCTAGGTTGGGCTGATTACGTGGTGAAGGCCGCAGCAGTCGGAGATTATCGGGTTAAGGACTACTCACCCCAGAAGCTCAAGCGTGAGGGCAGGGACACTCTGACTCTCGAACTCGTGCAGAACCCCGACATAGCCGCAGAAGTAGGCAGACTCAAGCGGGAAGGCCAAGTGCTGATAGGTTTTGCCGCTGAGACACAGGACACAGCCGCTCATGCCCGAGAGAAGTTAGCCCGCAAGAATCTTGATTACGTTTTGGCTAATGACGTTCTCGCCTCTGGTTCTGGTTTCGCTGTGGACACAAACACTTTGCGCCTGATTCCCGCCGACAACCGCAAGCCTGAGCGAGTGTTCACCGGCCTCAAGGAAGATATAGCGTTCGAGATTTGGGGAGATGTCCTGCACTCTTGATGTAGCCGTGCCGGAAATGTCCGCAGGTGTCCTCACGTACAGTTCTGACTCTCACATTGAGCCGGGAAGAAGGGTAATCGTTGAGGTACAGAAGCACCTTCACGCCGGGTTTGTGCTGGGAGTGTCGCTGAAGAAATTTCCCCGCCGTGTGAAGATTAAGCCGATAGCCGGAATAATCGACGAGGCAAGAATAGTGCCTGATGACTTATGGGACTTGGCCAAGTGGTCTGGGAAAATCTGCATGTGCGGAATGAATTACTCGCTGAGGGCAATACTTCCCAGAAAGTTCATCGAGGGTGAGAGGGTCTATCTGCATTCACGAACTCCACAGAAGCGCGGGAAATTCCTTGAGGCCGGCAACTTCAGCCCGTATGACCCTGAACGTTACGAGTTCTACCGTTCTGAACTGGCCGAAGGGGGAAATGCCTTAGTGTTATTCCCCAGCAGGGACGACGCGAAAAGTTTTTATGCCTCACTCCCTGAGAGTATCAAGGCTGAAGCGTTGTTGTGGCCTTCTGGAAGCGTGAGGCTCTGGGAGTCATGGCGTGCAGTTCTTAGGGGAGAAGTGAGAATCGTAATCGGGCCTCCCGGGGGAGTTTTTGCGCCCCTGAGTGCTGATAAGATTATCGTTGAGGACGAGGCCAACCCAACGTACATAATCCCTTACACCCTGAAGATTTCCGCGCGGAGCCTCGCAGGACATAGGGCAGCGTTCTTGGGTGCAGAGTTCATCACTGGAGGCCGTGTACCATCACTAAAGACGTGTTTGCGCACTCACCCGACGCAGAGAGTGAAACCCGACCGTAAGAGCATAATTCTCGCTGACATCCACGCCTCACGCAAGGAGGAAGTGAACGGCATCGACGGCAATATTCCCCTGACGTTCTCGCTGATTCGCAGGACTTATGCGGAGATTGTGAGGGGGCGTAATGTTTTGTGGATACTCAACCGTTCCGGCGAGTCTCTGGAGGTTTTCTGCGAGGGGTGCGGGCAGTCGGTGAGGTGCGGGAAGTGCGGAGGCCTCATGAGGAGCGTGAATGACGGGGAAGTCCTGAAGTGCCGTGTTTGCGGAGCTGTGCGGGAACTCCCCGAGAAGTGTGAACACTGCGGACGGAAATTCTTCAAGGGTAAGCGTCCCGGCATTGAGGCACTCGCAAAAATCGTTGAGGCCTATTACCCAAAGGTTAAGCTCTACGTTAAGGGCTCCCGCAAGTCTGCAATGAAGGGGTTAGTTCTCTCCACGTCTCTTGGCCTGAACATTCTCGACACACTCAGGCCGGGATTAGTGGCATGGCTCGACCTTGATGCCGAACTCTGGGGGAATGATTACGCCACACGCTACAGGGTCTTCACGTCGCTCTATCGGAGCATCTACGGTGGGTTGTCCGTCGGTGAGAGCAGAAAGGTTCTCGTTCAGGCCCGACGGTCCGGGATGAGGGTTGCAGAATTTCTCTCTGGCGGTTGGGAGAAGTTCATAGCCGACGAGCTCAGGGAACGTGAAGAGTTCATGCTTCCGCCTTATGGGTACATGGTTGAGGTTGCTGTGAAGTCCGAGAAGGTATCACGTCTTGGCCTGATAACGACGCTTGAGGACGCGGGGCTGTTCGTGCTTGACCCTGGCGAGGAAGACAAACCGTTTTACCTGAACGTTGAGACTCTCGGGGAGGCCTCAGCAATTCTCGAGCCTCTGAGCCGGGAGCTGGAAATCACAATAAGGAGTGAATGATCATTAACGCAACAAAGATTTCACGCGGGGCATTGATCGGTGCGCTGTATGCTGTGCTGACAATAAGTCTCGCTCCAATATCGTATGGGCCTGTGCAGTTCAGGGTGTCTGAGGCATTGACCCTTCTGCCGTTCTACCTGCCTGAAGCTATACCGGGCCTGTTTGCTGGTTGTGTGTTCGCGAACTTCTTCGGGGGTTTCGGACTGCCTGATATGGTCTTCGGGTCATTGGCGACGCTGATTGCTGCCGTTCTCTCGAGGAAGTCGGGGAATATCTATCTCGCTGCCCTATGGCCGGTGGTCTCGAACATGATTATCATCGGGGTAATGCTTCACGTTCTGATAGAGGTTCCGTTAGTCGCTACGTGTATCTATGTGGGGCTGGGTGAGGCCGGAGCGTGTTACGTTGTGGGAGTGCCCTTGATGAAGATTCTGGAGGCTAGAAAGATTATCGTTAGGGGTTAATGAGTAATCTTTACGTTTTGAGCTTTTCGCTATGAATGCTAGAATGCAACACAAAAATTTTCAGGCTTTACCGATTTTAAGGAGGAATATTACTCTAATGTCATTGAAGAAAGTATTAGTGCTCGTACTCGTGATGTCAATCCTGTCCGTAACAACGTCAGCTTTTGCCGCCAAAGCCAGAACAGCAGCTCCGGCAGCAATCGACAGCGTAGGAGTCGTTGACCGCGGGGAAATCCTCAACAGCCACCCCGGCCTCGCCAAAGCCCGTCAGGAATTGACCCAGATAGCCCGCCAGAAGGAGAACGAAGCCAGAGCTGCCGCCGAGAAGGAGACCGACCAGCAGAAGAAAGCTCAGGCAGTGCAGGCCAAGAGGATGGAGCTAGCACAGGAAGAACAGAGGCTTATGGCACCGATATACAGGGATTGCGAACAGGCTGTGAGGGAAGTTGCGGCCAAGAAGAAATTGACGCTTGTACTCGATAAGTTCGTGGTGCTTATCGGCGGGACAGATATAACACAGGACGTAATCCAGCAGCTGAAGAAGAAATAGCCGAGACTAATTCAGATGCGTAAAATTTTTGCGGTATTCGTAACGATTTTATGCCTGACAATATCGACAGACAAAGCGGCGTTCTGCGCTCATTCGTGGGTGTGGAACGTCCTTGTTATTCCCCCGTCGGGCGGTTGGGACTCTGAGCCGGGCAAGTCAATAAACTCTGCGCTGTCTTGGTGTGAGCGTGAGATTTCCGAGAGCAGTTCAGGAGTTGGTGGTCATGATGTGAGGTTCATCCGTGCGCAAGTATCTGGGGATGTCGGGGCATACCGTGCACTTGGCCTGAACTACGGACGTGAGACTATAGCAGTAATGAGTTTTGCGGGGCTGTCTGAACTTGACCGAGTGTTGGTCTCGAGGATGGCTGGGCGTGATGTTCCGCTGCTTCTTGCTGGAGGTGAGAGCGTCCTATTCGACAACGTGGGCGGTCCAATCGTGAACGTTTTCGCTCTGGACATGTTCCGGGACTACAGGGCAGCAGCTTTCAGTGAGTACGCAAGGACCCTCTACGACCGGCAGAAGAGAATAGCATTAGCCGCGAGCCGGTTCACGGTCAATCAGGAGCGCGAGGCCAAGATCTGCTATGACCTTCTCGACAAGGCCGGATTTATGCCCATGCCCTATTGGTCGGACGCTTCGGTGAGGGATTCTTACGCGATGATGTCGGAGGAGATAGAGAGCTTTGTCGGTGAGCAGGCAGGAGTCGTAATTTCGTTCATGGGCAGCATGGGGGCGCGTGAGATTTGGCGTAACTTCATGAGGATACGTTCGAACTGGAGGCTGTGGAACTGTGCGGAACCCGACAGCACGTATTTATCTTGCAGAGGGATGATTTTTGCCGACCAGAATATTTTGTTGGAGTCCAAAGGGGGCTTCATCGAGACGAAACGTCTGCTGTGGAGGACTCGGGCAATTCAGGTGCAGGACTCAGCTTGGGCAGGGAAGGCTATAGCGTTGTATGAGTGGCTGAAGAGGGCGGTTGAGCTCATGCCGCAGCCGGTTGACGCAATGCCCAGACAGCAGCTCTTGAAGAATCTTGCTCGAGTTCAGGCTATACCGTTCGGGAATCAGGTTCTCAGCATTAACCCCGAGACCCACCGGCCTACGGAACGCAGCGTGTTCATCGTGGAAGTACGGGACAGGGAGTATTCATTTGTCGATATGGTCAGGACTAAGGGGCTAATCTACAGGAACGTAAACTAAGGAGGAATAATTATGACATTGAGGAAAGTTATTGCGGCACTTGAGGCGGTGCTGTGGGTGATGTTGTCTCTGGTGATAGTGGTTGTTGGTCTGCCTGTGGGAATAGTCATGGGCGGGGCTGGAGCGTTGCTGAGGAAGGTACACGTGAACTTTGTCGCCGATGTTACTGAACGGTTCATGAACGCAATGATTCGCGCGATAAGGTTAATCACCGTGAGGATAAGGAGCATTGCCCGGGGCCTCGAGGAATGTTCTACAGCGAACTAGTCAACAAGGCAATAGACCTCGCGTATGAGGCACATCACGGCCAGAGGGACAAGACAGGGCGGCCGTATTTCGTTCACGTCATGCACGTAGCTGAACAGATGGACGATGAGTATTCTGCGTGTGCGGCGTTGCTCCATGACACTCTGGAGGACACACACATAGGGCTTGAGCGTTTGGAGCGTGAATTTCCGCGTGAGGTTGTGGAGGCGGTGAAGGCCTTGACGAAGAGAAGGGGGGTGAGTTACTCCGAATACATTGAGGGAGTGAGAAGGAACCCCATAGCTCGTAAGGTGAAGCTGGCGGACCTTGAGCACAATCTGGACGTCAGGAGGTTAGCGGGTTGTGAAGATAGGCTGCTGTATGGCTATGAGAGGCGTAAAGGGAAGTATGAGGCAGCTCGTGAAATCTTGAGGAGGAGTGAGGATTTATGAAGTTCAGCAGGGTATGGCTGTTGGTGTTGGTGTTTGTGGTGTTGAGTGTGAGTGTGTCGTTCGGTGCGACTCGTGAAGAGTTTTCTGCCATGCTGAAGAAGGCACAGCGCGGGGACGCTGAGGCACAATTTGAAGTAGCTCGTATGTATTTTGACGGCAAAGGTGTGGAAGAGAACCCCAAGAAGGGCGCAGAATGGATTCTCAAGGCGGCAAACAACGGCCACGCAGAAGCTCAGTCTGTGGCTGGTGTTATGTACTTTTTGGGCGTTGGAATCAAGAAGGACTATAAGAAGGCTCGTGAATGGCTTGAGAAAGCCGCCCCGCATCTCAATGACCCGCATATTGATACAGATAGTGCTGAACAATTCTATGATTTGCTCGGCGTGATATATGAGTACGGCTACGGGGTCAAGAAGGACACCAAGAAGGCTCAAGAATGGTACAAGAAGGCCGGCAGTCAGCGCGGATATACTTTCTTCGTGTTTGGTTGCTTGCACTATTCCGGGCAATTTGGCTTCGAACAGGACTACAAGAAAGCTAGGGAATGGTGGGAGGAGGCCTCTGCTCTGAAGTGTGGAAAGGCTTCATTATGGCTAGGCTTTATGTATGAATTAGGTATTGGTGTCAAGGAAAACACAAAAAAGGCTCTGGAATGGTACAAGAAAGCTGCCTCACAGAACAACGGACAGGCTTGCGGGATTTTAGGCGAGAGATACGAGGAAGGACGCAGTGTCAAAGCAGATTCTAGGGAAGCCTTCAAGTGGTATGCAAAGGGTGCTGATTTGGGAGACGCTCAAAGCATGATGGCTGTTGCCCGCATGTACGAGAACGGCACAGGCACAAAGCAGGACATGACCAAAGCCATAGACTTTTACCGCAGGGCCGCCTTGGGGGGCAACGAACAGGCCAAGAAAGCACTCGCAAGGCTGAACATAACCACACCCACACCGCAGAAACCTTCAGGCCTCAGAGTTGACGCTAGACCAACAGAACAACCCACACCCACACCACAGACTCAAACAACGACATTGTTCGCCGGAGACACGCTGCAAGACAGACCAAGAGTCGCAGTTTACGCCTTCGAGGACAAAACAGAAGAGGGCAAAGCTCCCGCAAAGGCCGTTAGTGATATGCTGGTCAGCGAACTCTTCAAGGCAGGAGTCTTCAGGCTCATCGAACGTGAACGCCTCGACACCATAACCGCCGAAATCAGGCGCGGACAGTCAGGAATGGTTGACCCAGCAACAGCCGCCAAAGCAGGCAGAATCACGGGTGCCCAGTACGTTATTCTCGGCTCAGTTACCCTCTACCACTACAGCGAGAAGGCTTCTGGCTTCGCTATCCCCATTCTAGGCTCATCGACTAAGGCAAAAACCGCCTACGTTGTCCTACACCTCAGAATAACTGACGTTGAGACCGGCGAAATCGTTTACGCTTACGACAAGGAAGGCGACGCTACGAACAAGGACAAGAAATCCCCCGGCAGCTCCTCAAAGATGATAGGCGGACTTCTGGAAATGGCCACACGTAATGCCGTAGAGAAACATGTAGCCGCTATGAAGGTTATTAACTTGCAGTAATGATAGAGAATGGGGGGACGTTAATCAATCCCCCTTTTTGCGTGTTACTCTTCGTCGTCTGGTTCAGGACACGGCACACGATACGCTATAGCCGTCATCACAGGAATCACTAACAGCGTAAGAATCGTGCTCATCGTCAACCCCGCCATAATCGTTACAGCCATTGACCCGAACATTACGTCCCAAATCAGCGGCACCATCCCGAGTACCGTCGTCAGTGCAGACATCGCTACCGGCCTCAAGCGAGATATTCCGTCCTCAACGATTGCTTCATACTTGTCGCGACCCGCAGCGAAATCCGCGCTCACCTGGTCAAGCAGAACTATTGAGTTCTTCGCAAGCATCCCCACAAGACTCAGCAACCCAACGATAGCCATGAAGCTCATATCCATTCCCGCACCCCACAAGCCCATAACCACGCCGATCAAGATTAACGGCAGGGACAAGAAGATTATCATCGTCTGCCTAAACCCGTTAAACAGGAAAACCATTATCGTGAACATTATCAATATCGCCGCAGGGAACATCACAGCCATTCCCGCCAAAGACTCGTCGGACAATTCGTGCTCTCCTCCCCATTCGACCCAGTAACCTAGAGGCAGACTTATCGCGTCAATCTTGGGCTTTATCCGGGCTATCATTGCGTCGGCGTTCTCACCTAGCTTAACCTCACTCATCGCGGTAACGTACCGGCTCCTGTCCCTGTGCATGATTATTCCGTCCTCGAAAACTGTATCGAGTTCCGTGAAGACCGTCCCAAGCGGCACCGACTTATTCACCGCAGGGGACCACACAAGCAGCGAGCTCAATATGTCAATCCTGTTGCGCTCACTCGGAGGGAAGGCAGCGTAAATCGCTAATGACTTGTCCCCGTCCCTGAAAGCTCCTACAGTCATTCCCGTTGTTGCTGTCTGGATTGCGTAGTTAATCAGCGGCCGGCCAAGCCCTAAGTTCTGCATCTGGTCCTTGAGGATTCGCGGGCGTATGACTTCTACCGGCTCCCTCCAGTCGTTGCGGACAAACTGGCTAGCGTGGTCCGACTCCATAATCATCATGGCCTCACCTGCAAGCCTCCTCAACACCGCTGGGTCCTCACCGTAGAACCTCACGCCGATTTTCTCGCTCATTCCGCTTCCTCGGGCAAATAGCCTGCAATGTCCTTGAGCCGCCGGCATGTGGTCATTAATGTATGCGTGGGTCTTCATGAGTGTCGGGCGGGTAAAGCTCCCGTCTTCCGTCTCGACCATGAGCTGGGAGAATGCCGTGTTGTTCTCAGGCGGTGAGTAGGTCAGCATGAACCTCAAGCCACCTCCACCGACGAACTGACTGACATTCTTAACGCCGGGCAGTGAGGTAATGTAGTCCACCAGCTGTTGAGTCGTCCGCTCCTGTGCCTCAAGTGAAGTACCCTCCTGACTCCACAGGTCAACGTTGAAGTACACCGTTTCAGCGTCCGGGAAAAACGAAGTCTCCATCTGCGAGGCCGTGTACATTGACGCTCCGAACATGGCAAGAGTAACTATCACCGTCAAGGCCCTATGCCTCAAACACGCCTCAAGCACTGCCCTATACCCCCTGAACAAAAAGCTGTCGTAGGGGTCCCCTTCCTTCTTTGCGGGCTTAATCATGACTTTTCCCAAGACAGGAGCAACCGTTAGAGCCGCTACCCAACTGAGCATCATAGATATTCCCACGACCTGAAAGAGGCTCCGCAAGAACTCTCCCGCCTGAACCTTCGACAGCCCCACAGGCGCGAACGCCAATACCGCTATGAACGTCCCGCCGAGCATTGCCCAGATTGACCCGTTCACTGATTCTGACGCAGCGTCCTCTATGGTCTTGCCCTCCTGAGTGCCGACAAGCATACCTTCAGCTACAACTATTCCGTTGTCGACTAGGGAGCCGAGCGCGATAATCAGGGCAGCGAGTGAGACTATCTGAAGCGTAATGTTCATGTAGTTCATGACCGCAAGAGTTCCGGCTACGGTGATGATTAACACAAGGCCTATGAGCAATCCCGAACGCAGTCCCATAAAGATCAGCAGGACCCCGACGACGATAGCCACAGATTCACCGAGATTGACCAAGAAATCATTGACGGACCTCACGACCTGCTCAGACTGCATGTATATCGGAGTGAGCTCAATACCCACAGGCCGGAAAGCCTCAAGCTCCCTCAACCTTGCGGAGACTGCACGGCCCATATCTACGACGTTGCCGCCCTCAACTGTGGAAATACCTATTGCGAGTGCAGGGCGGTTGTTGAACTTCAGCTTGAAGCTCTGTGGAACAACGTAATCACGCCTCACCGTTGCGATGTCCCGTAAACGCGTAAGATTCCCTCCCGAACCCCCTATCACTAAGTCGTCAATGTCCTCGACGCTGAGAATTGCGCTGGTCGGTGAGACTCGTATATACCTGTCGCCGAGTGTCATGCTGCCTGCGTCGGTCAACATGTTCTGCTGAGTGAGGGCAGCAAAGACAGTTAGGGGCGAAATTCCCAGCGAGGCCATGCGTGATGCTGAGAACTCGATGTAGATTCCTTCCGTCTGTTCACCGAGAATCTTGACGCTCGCGACTCCGGGAACTAACACAATATTCTTCTTGAGGAAGTCTGCGTAGTCGTATAACTCCTTCATAGTGTAGCCGTCCCCAATAAGCGCGTAATATTGGCCGTAGACCTCCCCGAAATCGTTGTTGACCAACACAGTTGCTCCTGAGGGCATAGAGATTTGTGCGTCGTTAATCTTTTGGCGGAGTTTGTCCCAGACTTGAGGGAGTTCGGTTGATGTGTATTCGTCCTTGATGTCAACGTAGATTATCGCCAAGCCCGGGGTTGACCGTGAACGGATATGCTTGACTTCACCCATTGCCTGTATTGCGTCCTCTAGGCGGCTGGTAACTTCTTGTTCCACCTCGTAGGCACTCGCGCCGGGGTAGACCGCAGAGACTACGGCAGTCTTGATTGTGAATGAAGGGTCCTCCAGCTTGCCGATCTCGAAATACGCAATCACTCCCCCCACGAGCACCAAGAGACTTATGAACAGTACTACTCTGTAACGCTTTATGCTGGCTCTTGCTATGTCCATGTCCTAATCCTCCGAGAGCCTTACTCTTTGTCCCTCATGCAGGAAGTACACTCCGGCGGTAACTATCACGTCTCCTCCGCCGAGAGTCGCCCCGTCAATCTCCACAGTACCGTCATTGCGCATCTGCCCGACGTTCACGGGGACTCTCGAGACACGGCCGACAGCGTAACGCCACACGTAATTACTGCCTGCCTCATTGCGAATTGCTGTTACTGGAACGTAGAACTTGCTGTCGTCATTCGGTGCTTCAGTCTGTTCGGCAAAGTCGACCTCAACAGTTGCGGCCATCCCGGGAAGTATTCTTATGCTTGGCTGTGCGGGCATCACTGCGGTTACCGGGTAAGTGTTTGCGGCCGTAGCCTGAGTAGCGATTTCCTTGACGGTTAGTGGAAAAACTTTGTCGGGCACTGCCTCAAAGCGGGCGTTAATCGTGAAGGCCTCAGTGTGTCTGCGCAGGTCAACCAGTCCCCGGACCTCTGGGACAGGAGCAATTAGCACGTCATTATCCGGAATGTTGAACACAATTTCGAGTGCGCTCAAGTCCTGAAGGCTGAAGATAGTTTGCTTTGCTGTAACGTCCTGAAAGTTTTCGGCCTTCCTGTCAGCGATTATCCCGTCAAAAGGTGCGCGGAGTTCGGTATCCTTAAGGGCATCGCGTGCGGATTTGAGGTTTGCTTGTGCGGAACTGACTGCGGACTTGGCCACGTCAACTTGTGTCTTGTAGGTGTCGTATTGTGCTCTGGCTATGACCTTCTGGCGGTAAAGGTTCTCGTAGCGCCGGAAGTCTGCTTGAGCGTTCTCGTATTGCGCTTGTGCCTGAGAGAGTGCGCTTTGGGCTTGGGAGATTCTGGTGTTGAAGTCTCTGGGGTCTAGCGTGGCCAAGAGTGTGCCGCGTTTGACGCTTGCGCCTTTTTCGGCGTTAATCTTGTTGAGAGTGCCGGAGACCCTGAAGGACAGATCTGCGCGTTTAGACCCTTGAACAGTACCGAAGTATCTGCGCGTAAAAGAGTCTCTGCCACCCTGAAGGCGGATAGTGCGCACTGGACGGACTATTTCGGGTTCTGGTTCTGGTGCTGCTTGTTCACGGAAGGTGCTTAGTCCGTAACATATGCCTGCGATAATGAGAATGCCTATTACGATTTTGATGAAGTGTTTCATGGAGTCAGCTCCTTGTGAAAATTTGTATAAATTATAGTGTTGATGAGCTGATTTATCACGAAAAAATGCAGTATTTACTCAGAGACAAAGATTGACCACGAACAAAGGCGATATTTACAAGTCAATGCAGGTTCTTTATGTGGAAGTGCTGTTATCGTTACGGGTTAATGCAACCTCATCATTTGATAGTGCTGTGTTATCGTTACGGGTTAATGCAACCTCATCATTTGATAGTGCTGTGTTATCGTTACGGGTTAATGCAACCTCATCATTTGATAGTGCTGTGTTATCGTTACGGATTAAT
>JAFPZI010000060.1 GCA_017417365.1 Synergistaceae bacterium | reverse complement strand
GCAGGTGCAGCTACTTACGCTTTCCGTAATCTCGGGTTCAAGAAGGCAGCTACCCTCGTGGACATGTCCAACGACTACAGCGTGGGTCTGGGAAAATTCTTCAGGGACTCCTACAAGAAGATGGGCGGAGAAATCGTAGCAAGCCTCATGTACCAGACTGGAGACACGGATTTTACTGCACAGCTCACGAGCCTTATGGAGGCTGGCCCGGATATAGTGTTCCTTCCGGCGTATTTCGCTGAGGGTGCAATCGTCCTCAAGCAGGCTAAAGAGCTCGGCGCAACCTTCCGCTTCATCGGTGCAGACGCTATGGACAACCCCGAAATTGTTACTCTTGGAGGCGACGCAGTAGAAGGCTTCATGCACACAACTTTTGCCTATGACCCATCAATGCCCGAGATGAACGAGACAGCTAAGGCCTTCACCGCAGAGTGGACGAAGATACACCCCGACAAGGCCCCCAACGTGAATTGTGCTCTCGGCTATGATGCGTATATCCTCCTCAAGGACGCAATCGAGCGCGCAGGCAGTGCTGACCCCGCAAAAATCCGCGACGCTCTCGAGGCCACGAAGGGACTCCCGACCGTTACGGGAATCACCACAATCAACGCCACTCATGACGCAGAGAAAGATATGGGCATCGTTGAGATTCGCGGAGGCAAGAAGACCTTCGTAGGAATCGTTGTGCCCGAAGTCTAATCGTTTAGGAGTCAGAATTTAGGAGTTAGGGGGAGGGCAATAAACACAAGCCTTCCCCTTTTTTGTATACATGAAAGGTGTAACATGAATCTCAATATCTTTATTCAGCACTTCATTAATGCTCTGAGCCTGGGTTCTCTCTACGGCCTGATAGCTGTCGGCTACACTATGGTCTATGGGATTCTGAGGCTCATAAACTTTGCTCACGGGGATATATTCATGCTCGGTGCGTATTTCGTCTACTTCGCGACAATCGTCTACCACCTCCCTTGGGCAGTCGGCGTAATCGTTGCGATAATCCTCACGACAATTTGCGGCCTCCTAGTTGACCGCATAGCCTACAAGCCCTTACGTGAGGCCCCGAGAATCTCCGCACTCATCAGCGCAATCGGAGTCTCATTCTTCATCGAGAATTTCGCGGTCGTGGTCTTTACGGGAATGCCGAGACCAGTCGTTCAGCCTCCGATTCTCATGAAGCCTATTGAGCTTTCGGGAGGAGTGAGGCTGATTCCTCTGGGGATTCTTGTGCCTGTGGTATCGTTCGTTCTCGTGGGTGCGTTGCTGTGGCTGCTCTACTGCACAAAACCCGGCCTCGCTATGCGTGCTATATCGTTCGACATTGAGGCTACAAGGATGATGGGCGTATCCGTCAACAAGATTATTGCTCTGGCGTTCGGGTTAGGGTCTGCGCTCGCGGCTGTTGCTGGCATAATGTGGGCACTGCGTTACCCAAGAGTTGAGCCGTTCATGGGAATGACTCCGGGTATCAAGGCGTTCATTGCTGCGGTCTTCGGGGGGATCGGGTCAGTTCCGGGAGCGATGATAGGCGGGCTGATTCTTGGGTTCGTCGAAATTATGTCTGTAGCATTCTTCCCGACGCTCTCGGGCTACAAAGATGCGTTTGCTTTCCTGCTGTTAATCATGATATTACTGTTCAGGCCTACGGGGTTGTTAGGCGAGAAACTGGAGGACAAAATATAATGCACAGAGTAAGAAATCTTATCCTCACAATTATTGCTGTAGTACTGTTTGCGGTTTTTCTCGACAGAGCTCCCCTCCTCCTGAACGGCTACTGGCAGAGAATCCTGAACTTGATAGCGATTAACGCCATTCTTGCCCTGAGCCTCAATCTGATTTACGGAATTACTGGAATGTTCTCACTCGGCCACGCTGGGTTCATGGCAATCGGTGCGTATGTCTCCGCATTGCTCGTACTGACTCCCGCACAGAAGAACGCTATGTGGATACTTGAGGACATTTACCCGTGGCTCCTGAACGTCAACGCTCCATTCATCGTGTCTCTGGTGATTGCCGGACTCGTTGCGGCGGTGTTCGGTCTGCTGGTTGCTCTGCCTGTCTTGAGGCTGGGGGGCGATTACTTGGGGATTGCTACGTTAGGTTTTGCGGAGATAATCAGAATCCTAATCACCAACACTGCACGCCTCACTAACGGTTCACTTGGCCTCAAAGGTATTCCCGCACACACAACGCTCTTCATGAGCTGGGGGTGTCTGGGAGTGGTCCTGCTGTGTATGGTCTGCATGTTACGGAGCAACTTCGGGGGAGTGTTGAGGGCAGTGCGTGATGACGAGGTCGCCGCGAGAATGATGGGGATTAACACGTTCAGGGTGAAGGTGATTGCGTTCACACTTGGGTGCTTCGGCGGGGGTTTGGGCGGTGCGCTGATGGGAAATCTTATCACCACGATTGACCCGAGAATGTTCATGATTACCCAGACCTACAATATCTTGATGATTATCGTTGTCGGCGGACTCGGGAGCGTAACCGGCTCAATAATCGGCTCCGTGCTCGTTACGACAATGCTCGAGTGGCTCCGAATCGTTGAGAACCCAATCACAATCGGGAGCATAAATATTCCGGGCATACCTGGAATGCGCATGGTGATCTTCTCGCTTCTGCTAATCATCGTAATAATCTTCAGGCGTGAGGGCATTATGGGGATGCGGGAATTTTCGTGGAATATATTTTTCCCGAAGGCCAAGCGCAATAGTAAAATATCTTATCATTTCGATGGCCCTGTTCTGGAAGTGAAGGACGTAGTGCTGAAGTTCGGAGGGCTGACGGCGATTGACTCGCTAACCTTCAACATTGAGCACGGGCAGATTATGGGGCTCATAGGGCCAAACGGAGCGGGCAAAACCAGCGCGTTTAACGTCATCAGCGGATTCTACAAGCCGACTTCCGGGAGCATAACCTTCTTGGGAAAATCAATAGGTGGTCTGAGTCCTTACGAGGTCTGCAAAGCGGGAATGAGCAGGACTTTCCAGAACATACGCTTATTCGGGCACGAGACGGTGTTACAGAACGTCATGACTGGGTCGCGGGTGAGGCAGAAATACTCTTGGTGGATGTCGTTATTGCCGTTCGTGTTCACGGATGTTTTGCGCGAGGACTCGGAGGTCAAAGCACAGGCCCTAGAACTTTTGGGACAATTGGGGCTGGCAGATTTCGCGGAAGAACAGGCCTCAAGCCTCCCCTACGGAGCACAGAGACGTCTCGAGATTGCGCGGGCATTGGCGACTCGTCCGAAGTTCTTGCTGCTCGACGAACCCGCTGCAGGAATGAACCCACAAGAGTCAGAGGAACTCCTGAAGTTCATTCGGAGGCTGCGTGATGAGTTTGACCTGACGATTCTACTCATTGAGCACGACATGAAGGTAGTGATGAATGTCTGCGATTACATTCACGTTCTGGATCAGGGGGTCCACATAGCTCAAGGAACGCCCGACGAAATCAAGGCCAATCCGCGAGTAATCGAGGCATATTTAGGGAAGGGGGCGGCGTAAATGTCCGAGATGCTGAAGGTTGAGAAGCTCAACGTGAATTACGGTGCGATACATGCGGTGCGTGATGTCTCACTGACCATCAACAGGGGCGAGATTGTTACGCTGATTGGTGCGAACGGTGCGGGGAAGTCGAGCGTAATCCGTGCGGTTATGGGTCTGGTGAAGTGCCGTGCAGAAGAGATGACCTACACCTCACCGCGCGACAACAGGCAGGTTAGCATTCTTGGCCAGCCAGCAGAGAATCACGTGAAACTTGGGATAGCACTTAGTCCCGAAGGCCGGAGGATTCTCCCGCAGTTGACAGTAGAGGAGAATTTGTCGTTGGGGGCGTATACCCGCACTGACGCACAGGGAATCGCTGAGGACATGGAGTATGTGTACTCGCTCTTCCCGCGGCTGAAGGAACGTTACAGGCAGAAGGGGAGCACACTTTCTGGGGGTGAACAGCAGATGCTAGCGGTTGGTCGGGCATTGATGAGTCGGCCTGATTTGCTGATGCTGGATGAGCCGAGTTTGGGGCTTGCTCCGATTCTGGTTGATGAGGTGTTCGGGATAATCCGTGAGATCAACGCTCAGGGGCGGACAATATTGCTCGTGGAACAGAACGCTTTTGCGGCACTGAAGGTGGCACACAAGGCGTATGTTCTCGAGGTAGGTGCTGTGGGGCTGTCTGGGAGTGGAGCGGAACTGCTGAACAACCCTAAAGTTCGTGCGGCATATTTGGGCGGTTAGGGATTAGTGAAAGTTTGTCCCTCTCCTGAGGATTTCGGGGGAGGGATTTTGTTTGCGGTGTGGGTTGCGGAACTCTTGAACACCCCGAAGGTACGAGCGGTATATTTGGGCGGTTAGGGATTAGTGAAAGTTTGTCCCTCTCCTGAAGATTTCTGGGGAGGGATTTTTTCTGCAAGTAAGGTGAACTGTTGACAGCAAAAAACCCGCCTTTGTTGAGTGTTCAGGGGGCGGGCTTCTATGTGTGAACGGGATTAACCGTATTGACTTCTGGTGGCGGCACCTGGAATCGAACCGGGGACACTGCGGGTATGAACCGCATGCTCTAGCCATCT
>JAFPZI010000059.1 GCA_017417365.1 Synergistaceae bacterium | reverse complement strand
TCAGCCCTCAGCTTCAGTGCTGTCAACTCCTCCGCACTGTACTCACCAAGCGCAAACCACCACTCACTACCTACGCTCCGCACGAATAACACCTTCGCATTGTGCAGCTCAAAACTCCCTTCGCCTTCCTCACTGCCAACCACCTTCACTTCGCTCAACCCTCCCGCAAAGTCCGGCAGCTTCACTTCACTCGTGGACTTGAAGGTGTTCCCGCTCAGAGTGAGACCGTCAAGAATTTTCCCGCTGCTCAATTCCAGTTTGTACATTCCTCTTCACCCCCTCTAGTAGACCAAGAAATACGGCCGGACCGCCAAAAAGTTATGATCATTCGCCGCACCACACACCTGCACGCGTTCCATCCATTCAACCATCGAGAAGCACGACGCATTCACGACGCTCCTCAGCCAGTACGCGTGGCCATGCGAAGTAGTGTCGCCCCACGTGGAGATGTACTTTGGAGCCACACGAAGCAGCTGGAACTGCCTCGAGTTCAGCATGACCCCCCCGATCGGCGTGTCCATCCCGTGCACCGCATGCCCGTAAATCTGTTCCTCGTTCGGTATGTCCAGCTCCGTATTCTCCGATGTCCAGACGTGCCCAGTAACTTTGCCGTTCGTAACCGCGTTCGAGTAGGCTTCCAGCTTCCTCAAGATGTGGTCTGCACCGAAATCTGCCTTGATGGTTTCGAGGAGTTCCGGCAGAATTTCCTGCTTCATCTTCGAGAAGTAGTACCCTCCCTCAGTGGTGTTAGTGTCATTCATGGGAGTAGTGCCCGGCAGAAACGTTTTATCGGGGAAGATGAGTACATGATGAGGCCCGGGATTTTCTGCATTGCTGGGGTGAGTGTGCCGCCAGTGTCCCGAACCGCGGCAGTAATCGATGTCAGCAATCCTGTAGACTCTTCCGTTAATGACCCAGAAATCCCCGAGCCATATATCATCAAACGTCCCGTTCTGGATAGCAGCGCTCTGTGCCGCAGTAAACGCGTTCCCTAAGTTTTTCCCCCTGAACAGGCAGTTATGGAGGTGCCCGGGATTGGTGCATTCGGCCAAGAACTTCGTGCGGTCGTTGAGCGTCGTCCACTCTCCAGCCACCTTCAAACTCTCTAGCCACGCTCCCTCCGTTCCCACAAATCCGTTCGACACCGCCACTTCATAGGCACTCTTTCCTGTGATGGTGGCCATATCGAGGTCATAGCGGGCTTCCCAGTTGCCCATAGCCCGAGCCAGCCGCGCCGATAAATCCGCCATCGGAGTTGACTGATGGTTGCGGTCGATTGAATAATTTTTCCCCGCAGCTGTTGAGCCCAAGAAGGGAGTTCTAAGTGTAAGTTCCGTGTCGCTAACGACTTCAGCGACTTCGTAGGGTAACATGTCTCCGTCAATCCTGAAGGTAGCCCCCTGATTAATGCCAGCAGTGAGGAACCTCGTACCGCTGCCAAAAATAGTGGAGCTACCATGAGTAGTGGAGACAGTGCCCAAGCGGTACCATGCAGTATGCGCTATTCCTGCTATTATGCATTCCTTCCTTTCTCTCGGTTCTCCGAAATGATTGCTAAAATTTCCAACACCGCCTCAGCCAATGAGTCAACCTGTCTCTGCAGAGAATTATCATCAGCGGTGCGGCAAACCTCCTCACTGTGTAAAGCGAGGTCCATACGCAACTGTCCTTCACGGATATTGCCCCCCAAGCTGCCGAGGAAGTCGCCCCAAGCGGAAATTCTGCCGTCAACGACTTCTGCGGCATAATCAGCGTCCGCGTCGGTTGAGGCCGTAACTTGAGCGTCCATTCTGGAACTGAGGGTGTTTTCTGCGTTGATGTGGAGCTGCGCTAAAAACTTGATATGTTCAACGGTGGGCAAAATGTTTTGATACTGAGCCAAAAAGCCACCTCCTGAATCAGGCAGACGGGGCTATTCCACCCCGCCTGCCGTGTTGAGACTGCTGACTAGTTCCCGTAGAGTTCCGCGAGCATCTCGTCAAATTCCGCGTCGGTCGCAATCTTTAGGGTGCTGTCGATTACCTGACCCTGAGCGTTGAGGAGCGCAATACTGTTTGCCGCTGCAGGTACCGCAAGTTCCATGACGTTGGACAAGTCTCCCGCGTGAACGTCGAACTTGTAGACCGCCGGTGTGGTCATCTTGTACCAACCCTCAGTCGCGGGGTTCTCGTTGCCTGCGGGAGTAACTACGCTGTAGCCGCCGTTCTGGCTCACGTAGTACGTCTTCTCGGCGTTGACGGTGGAGTCAGAGGATTCACTGAAGACTGCGGTAGTGGTCTCAACGATAACGACATTCGAGCCTGCGGAATGCTTCTTGCCCGCGCCCTCAACGAAGTCGGCCGTTGTGGTGAAAGCGTCGGTAGCTTTTCGTGCGGGGATGTCCTGAAGACGCTGCATGACTTTGCTGATGCTGAGTCGGGAGTCGTGTTCATTGACGAGCCTCCATATGTCGGCCTCAGCCAGAGCGTTAATCTGCCGGAGAATGCCTGTCTCATGTTCTGTGAGTGTCTTTGTCTGTTGGCTCATGGCTTCCCGCTGGTGAGACAGAGCGTCATTCAGAGCAAGGATGTTGCGCATGACGGCTTGAGCTACTGTGTCTATCTCGTCATGCAAGGCTGTATCTTCCTCAAAGCGAGTGCTGCGTTCCTGCCTCACAGACTCAATTCTGCGTGAGACTTCTGCGTGGAGGTTCACGGAGTTTTCGAGGACTGCACTAATCAGAGCGTCAATCTGCTCCTGATGGAATGTGTCAGCCTCACTCAATGTCCCTGCAAGTTCCCGCCTTTGTTGTACCTCACGTGAGAGGTGGAGAGTGTTCGTGATGGAGGCCTCTGCGTTGAGGTTGGCTTGTGCCTGCAACCCCGAAAGCTGCTCGTACAGTCCGGGTAACGGGATTTCGTAAAGCAGTCCCATTTCGCTGCGGAGGGTCTGTATCTGTTGCAGAGTGTCCTGCCTCAGGTCATTTAGGCGGTCTAAGACTTTGCGGCGTTGTTGGGCCTCCTGCTGGATATTCAGGGAGTTCTGGATGTTCACAGACGCGTTTGTGTCAATCTGTGCCTGCTGGTGAACGTCCTCGTTATGGCGTGCTTGTTCTTCGCGGGTGAGTGCTTTTCTGCGGAGAGCTAATGCCTCACTCAGAGTCAAGGAGTTCTGCAGGATAGCTAGTACTGCTGCATCAATCTGTCTCTGGTGGTGAGCGTCAATATCGCTTTGTCGGGATGATTCATCCTTGAGGGCTTCAATGAGCTCGTCGGATTTTCTCCGCTGTTCGGCCTCGTGGTGAATGTTCAGGGCATTATTGAGGCTTGCTTCTGCTGTCTTGTCGATTTGTCCCTGCAGGTCTGCGTCTCCGGCTATACGTGCTTGTTCCTCGCG
>JAFPZI010000058.1 GCA_017417365.1 Synergistaceae bacterium | reverse complement strand
TCAGCCCTCAGCTTCAGTGCTGTCAACTCCTCCGCACTGTACTCACCAAGCGCAAACCACCACTCACTACCTACGCTCCGCACGAATAACACCTTCGCATTGTGCAGCTCAAAACTCCCTTCGCCTTCCTCACTGCCAACCGCCTTCACTTCGCTCAACCCTCCCGCAAAGTCCGGCAGCTTCACTTCACTCGTGGACTTGAAGGTGTTCCCGCTCAGAGTGAGACCGTCAAGAATTTTCCCGCTGCTCAGTTCCAGTTTGTACATTCCTCTTCACCCCCCTCTAGCGTACTATCGCGTACGGCATCGTCGGACAGCCATCTCTGTTGTAGTACCCCAGCGGCCCATGGGTCCACGAACGTCCCACTTCCGCCACAAGGCACCAGCCCCAGGCCCCCGGGTCGCGCGTCCACGTCAATAAGCCTCCCGTGAACTTCGGGCACAGCCGGTACAGCGAGAACTGGTCGTACCAGTCAGCGTCAACCCCCTGAGCGTTGACGAACTTCGGGATCCTCTGCTGGTTCTGCCCGATCATCTGGTACTCACTCGGCAGCTCCACCTTGCACATTTCCGCACTGAACGCTGTTACCGTTCTGCCGTCAATCGCGGTCGATAACGGTACGCAGTGTTCCACCAAGTGATCCGCACCGAACGCTGCCTCAAACGCCGGCAAGAACACATTCGGTATCGTTGTGGTGTGAATGTCCTGCACTATGTACCCGTCCTCTTTGGAGTGCCCGGACTCGTCGTACTTGTAGAACCCGAACGACGCGGTTACCACTATGTTGCTCAACTGACTCGTTTGGTTCTGCGCCGTCCAGTAGAGGTAGTTGATGGACACTATGCGGTACGTCCTGCCGTTGATGACCCAGTAATCCCCCAAGTACAAGTCCTCAAACGTCCCGTTCTGGATAGCCGCGCTCTGTGCCGCAGTGAACGCAGTACCCAAATTCTTCCCCCTGAACAGGCAGTTATGGAGGTGCCCGGGATTGGTGCATTCGGCCAAGAAGTTAGTGCGGGCGTTCAGCGTGTCCCACTCTCCTGCACCAATCAGGCTCGACAGCCACTCACTCTCAGTCCCAGCGTACCCGTTCTTCACCGCCACTTCATACGCACTCTTCCCGTGTATGCTCTGCATGTCCGTATCTATGTACCTCGCAAAGTCCCCGAGAAGTTCCGCAGTGTTCGCTGCTATCTTCGCCGGCAAGCTCGCAGTGAAGTTCCTCACGATGCTGTAGCTCACTCCAGTCTTCGTGCTCCCAGAATACGCAGTCTTCAGCGTTAGGTGCGTGTTGTCCGTTACGCTGTCCACTTCGTAGAACTGTGCTCCGTCTATCGTGAACAAATCACCGGGATTCAGACCCGCAGTCAGCCAGTACGTGTCTGCTCCAGTTAGCGCCTTGCTGTTCTGCGTTACGTTCACTGTCCCAGTCCTGTACCAGCGCGTGTAATTAGTCGCCAAAATATACTCTCCTTTCTTGCTGCACAAAATCGGGGGGAAATTTACCCCTCGCAAAAAATTTCTTGAGGGGCCCCCTCCGATTCACTTTTTGGCGGGGAAATCCTTTAGCTCCGTTCTCCCCGCTCTATGTTGTTGATCACGCTGTTCGTTAAGTCCTTGATACTCGTTGCCAATGTCTCTAGGGACTCAACCCGCGAAGTCAGGTCGTTTAACCTATTCAGAAAACGAGTTCGCGCTTATGGTAGTAATACCCTCGAGCGCGTCAAGCCTTCCGTCCTGCGTGGTGTCTTTGGCCTCAATCGTCGTCATTCGGGACTCGTGCGTTACGTCCTTTGCCTCAAGGGCCGTCGCTCTGGCCTCCACCGCGTCTATGTCCGACTCCGCTGTCGTTATCCTCGCTTCGGCTGCGTCAATGTCTCCTTCGGCAGTCGTGATGCGCGCCCCCTGTGAAGTGATATTCCCCTCCGCAGTGTCCATACGCCCCGCAAGTCCCGTGAGTGAAGTCTCTGCAGTCCCTACACGCTCAGTAAGTCCGGAGATTAATCCGGCCAGAGTAGGGTCCGCACTGTAGCCGAGCTGTGCCCAAGTCTTGGTACCGTCGCCGATTTTCGCCTTCCCCGTGTCAAGTTCGACACCGACTTCTCCGGCCAACAGTACATCCGACTCCTGCCACGCAGAAGCATTCTTGAACTTCAGCTGCAGGTGCTCTAGGTTGAGGATTGTCCCGTTAATTCCGTAAGTGCTCATGTTTTTCCCTCCTGATTATTGGTCTAATGTTAGTGAGATTGTTCCGTCATCGTTGCGGGTAACGCTTGAGACGGTCCAATTAGTGCCGTCATAGCCGACGGAGTCTCCTACGTCTATAGTGTCTATGACGAGTTCCGTAGCGCTGAGGTTGAGGACTATTGAGCCGTCCTCAAGGATAGTCTGTTCGATTGTCCATGTTCCCGCATCAGTCGTGATTTGTTCACCGTCGAGCGGGTCTGCATTGGTCTCACCTCCTTCGGGGTTGAAGTTTGCGGGGTAAAGATTAGCCACAGTTTTTGCGAGCGTTGATATGGCTGCGTCGTACTGAGTAATCTTCTCCTGCAGGGTGTCAATCAGTGAGAGGATTGCAGCTGCGTTGAGGTCTGCTTGTTCCTGCAGGTGTTCAGCTTTGCCGTCCCACGAGTCTTGGAGCCGGTTAATGTCTTCCTTGTGCAGGGTCTTCAGTTCCCACAAGTTTTTCTGCGTAGTGAGTTCCGCCTGTACGAGGCTGTCTATCTGGTCCTGAAGTTCGGGTATCGGTTCACCTGTAGCACCTTGAGGTCCGGGCTTGCCTCCGTAAATTACTGGGCCTCGTCCGTGATCAATGACGATAACTTGTTCATCATCGACGAAGTAAGCTCTTCCGCGAGTAAGTTTCTCTGGCAGGAGAGCCATGCTTTCGACGTGTTTAACGCTGTAGTAAGGTCTGCTCAAGGTTCGTCATCCCCTGAATCTTTGGGGGGCAATGGAGCCGGTTTAGGTCTGCTGGACATTCCCATTAGTGATTCCTCCTTTGCGTAAAGTATTTATTCAGCGAACACCGCAGCGAACTGGTAGACGCATGGTGTTTCACTTATCCAGTCATACGAGGCGCGTAAAGTCTGTCCTGCAGGAGCGGCAATGGATACGTACTGTGGGTCATCGAGGACGGTCCAATTTTTTGAGCTCAAAGCGGAATTGTTGGAGGTGAGGGAAATTTTGCCGTCTAAGATTCTGTGTGTCAGGCGGAAAGTTTTAGCCCTTCCTGTGCCGGTGCCTAAGACTTCGTTAGTGATCCGTCCGCTGGTCATGCCCAGAGTGAGCTTGACTGCGCAGACTGACTTATTGTCCCCGGAATGGTTTATCCTGAACTCGGACACGTCGTAATCAGTCTGAGAGAGTCTGTTAGTGAGTGTCATATTCTCCCAAGTTTCTTGGTCCCAGCCGTACTCGTAATCGCATGAGACAATGACTCCTTCAGGGGCCTCACAGGTAACGCGCCCTGCCTCGCAGTTGAGTTCGAAGCCTGAATAGATTTGCGAGCCGTCGAAGAATAATCTGAAAGTGTCGTAACGAATTCCCCGAGAATTTGTGACCTGGAAAGTTTTTCTTCCTCCTGCACCAATCCCTAACTGTTCGCCCTGAACGATTACCGGCTTGCTCCTGAAGCACACGGACGCGCTGATGGTTGCATTGACGAGGGGAGCATGTCTGACGGTGAGCCTGCAGGATTTTACGGGCATGTACCAGTCTTGTGTCAGGGAGATAATTTCTCCGTCGGTGAGGCCCGAGACAATGGAGGTCCCGTCCGAATAGACAGCGTAGGCTTGAGAGACTGCCGCACTTCCCGAATTGAGTGCGTTGACCCTGTAATCTGCTCTGAACTGGATAGATTGAGCTTTCTGCCCTGCGAGGGACTCTAAGGACTTCCAGCCGGAGTCTGCACCATCAGGCGAGATAATTTTTGCGAGGACTTCGACATTTCCCCCAGAATTTGTGCTTGAGCCTGCCTTGACTGAGATTAACTGTGAGTCTTGGCCAAGTGCATAGACAGGTGAATATTCGGACATGGTGAGCCTCTGAGAGTCGTTGAGGCATGTGAAGGATACCGAGCACGAGGGGATAGCGTTATCCGGGTCCTGCGAGGCTAAAGCGATTGCAATGCCGATTCTCTGGCCTGCCAAAGCCGGGACGTCGGAGAGAGCCTCAAGTTCTGCCGGTGTGTTGCCGTTGCCCGCGAGGTTGTCGTAGGAGAGTGTCTGATCAGTGAATGCCGAAAAGGTTCCTGAAGTTGAGATTTTCCCCCAGAAGCTGTTCACCCTGAAGGCCAAGTAGATGAAGGTTTTTGCGGGCTGAATGCGTGGTACGGAAATTGCGGTAACTCTTGCGGCCCCCGTGAGGTCAATGCTTGTGGAAGAGTTGGTGCAGATGACGCCGGAGGCCGTAGAGTTGAGGTTGTCGATAGTGTACCTGATTGGGGATTGTGCCGTAATGTTGCTCATTAGTTCATCACCTCGCAAGCAATGTAGCAGAAACCTGTGCCGCCTCCGCCTGATTGGTGTCCTGAGTTCTCTGAGGCTCCTCCCTGCCCCCCTGTGGACAGAGCCGCTTCGTCAACGCGTAAGGTCTTGGCCAGAAGGATAATGTTAGCCCCTGCACCTTTTGAGCCTCCGGAATCGTTAGTGCCGTTGCCGCCAGCACCACCGCCTCCGCCCTGCACTCCTGCACCGCCGATATTGACACCTTGCGAGCCCCCAAAGCGTGAAGTTACGTTTTCGCCGTGAAAGTTGAAGTCGCCTCCGGTGCCGTGAGACTGTCCCGCGTTGTAGCCGGTGAGTGAGCCGCTTGAATTTTGGTCGCTGCCTCCTCCGCCTCCTCCGACCCCGCCGTAACCCCCGAGAGCGTTGCTGTCAACGTCAGAGCCTCCTGCTCCCCCGTAACCTGCCCCGCCATCCCCGCCCTTGCCTCGTGAGACTGGTGCACCTCCCTTGCTTGACCCGTTCCAAGTTGCTCCGAGCCGTGCCGAACTCCCAGCGGTGAAAGTGCCTCCGCATGCTATGAATATGCCTCCGCCAGACCCGCATAAGAAGTTATCGATAAGTTTGCTGTGAGTCATCTGGATAGTGTCAGTTCTTGGCATTCCGTAGCCGTGAGTGATAACACTGCCATTAATGGTGCAGTTCCCCTTGACCCTGAACGCGGTAATCCCTCCGGCCGTGCTTGAAGTTCTCTGCGGGGGAGTAATCACGGTGCCTGAATTGACGGTGAGAGAGTTGAAGTGAGGGACCTGGACGAGCATAGTTGAGCCGTAAGAGATGACGACAGAAGGAGCTGAACTGAGGGTAACGGTGTTGTTGGTGAAGTCAGTGATTGTCCTGAACTCATAGGACCCGTCTTGGGGGTTGAGTATCATGACTTCGTCCCCAGCCTTGAAGGTACCGAATTTGCCTGCAGTGAGGCCCGAAAGAGTGAACTTGTTGAAGGAGCCTCCCGAGACCTTAGCGGAGAAATACGCGCACGAGGACAGGACGCAGTTTGAGGAGATTGCGACGTTGCCGAGCGAGCCGGTACCGTAGCCTCCGAGTTCGGAAATGTTCAGGCGTGCCTGCATGGGCTGAGTTGGGATTGAGTCAGTGAAGTTGTCGCGGAAAATGAACTCGTCGATTTGCCCGGTAATGCCTCCGATGCGCAAGGAAGTAACGTTGAGGGAAGTGCTGTTGAGGCCCTCAGCGTAGGATTCAGCCGTGCCAATCTTGATGGTGAACTTGCCCTGAGCGAACTGGAAGCGTAAGAGCGTCCAAGTGTTGAGGGGGATTGTCTGTGAGGACGTGAGGTTCAGGGCGAGGGTTGAGGCTGAGCAGGCAACTTGCAGTGAGGAATTGAGGGAGGCCGAGAAGAGTACGGTTGAGCCGTTGAGGAGCTGAAGGAAGTTGCCTGCAGTTGATGCTGTAGGTCTGACCCACAAGGAGAACTCGTAAGTTCCTGAAGGTGCCAGAGTGAATGTTCCCGTGCCCTGAACGTAGGAGTTATTGCCGTCGGTCTGTAAGCACCTGTAGCCGAAGCGGGGAGTGTTGCTCACGATAGCGTCAGCAGGTGATTCTGAGCCGACGAGTTTAGCGCCCCCTGCACGAGCCAGAGTGAGGAGTCCCAAGTCATCCGAGAGGCCGTCATCAGGTTCGTGGAAGTAGGGGAAGTCGAAGTGAACGATAGATTTTATGTGAGAGTTGAATTTTCTGTAAGCCATTAAGATACCTTCTTGTAGAGTATAATTTTGTCCATCAAGCAGAAAATTAGAGGAGGCCTTGAGAATGGAGAGCAGCGACCGCGAAATATTGATGTGAACGTGTCGGGTGTATTGAGGACCGAATAACGCGAATTGAAGTCCGTCAAGCCGAGATGCATGAAGCGATTCTTGTGAACACGACAAAAGTAGACGCACTGCAAACTACTATGTATTGTGGGTTCGCAATACTGGGGATAATCGGAGCGTTTCTGCCAGTGTGGAGGGAACGCCGCAAGCCCGAACCTTCAGCCCCAACGGAGGATAAAGGGTTCACAGTTTCAGGGAAGCTGAGCGACTTAATCGAGGCAGTAAAAGTTCTCAGGCGCTCAGAGTAATTTTGCCTGAGCTGTCCAGAGCAATATCCCCCGTGAGAGTGTAAGCCTTCGAGTTGTTCAGGCCCGTATCCGCCTCAACGGTGTAGCTGGTTTGAGCACCCGTGCCCGTCCAAACGGTATCAGGTTCCCACACGACGCGTAATCTTGCATTGGGGCCAAGTGCAGTCTGTTCGTTGATGCGGCAGTTGGTCCTGTAGATTTGAGTGTTGCCGAGCAGGTAAGTATTCTTGATGGTGTCCTTGAGGATAACTCGCTGGATACCGTTTTCGAGGTTGATGCTCTCAGTCTGTACGAGTTCGGAATTAATCCCGTCCGTGATGGTGTACCAAGCCCCCGGTAGCATGCCGTCAATGGGCTTAACGTCAATGGAGTCATCTCCTGCAACGATACTGGTGATTTCGCCGGTGAACAAGTCGAGCTGATTAACGACTTTGAAGTCCTCAGCGATATAGTGGGAATATCCGGGAAAAACGCTCAAGATTTCCAGAGCAAGCAGGGTCTGATTGACTGCGTCCTCTAGGCGTTCTATGCGGCCGTTGAGAGCTTTGACGTTCACTCCGTCGAGAATGAGGTCCTTCGTCTGTTCGAGAGTTGCGGGCCTGATGCGTTCGGTGTCTCCGTTAGCGTAAGTCCAGAAACCTTTAGCGGTCTGGTAAGGAGCGAAGATATCCATGACGCGCTGTTCGAGGCGTGAGATGGTAACGTACTGGTTAGAGTTTGTGATGGTGGCGGTAACGTTTTGGGCTTGGTCGATGACGGTAACGATTGAGAGTGTGTAAGCGATGATATCGACGCCGTTATCCCCTTCGAGGTAGCCTGCCTCGTCGCCTTTGTTGCAGTAAGAGTAGAGTAGTTCTTGGCCGGTGTCCGGGTCTTGTGCGAAAAGTCCGTACTCCCTCACGAAGAAGCCGGTTGTGAGACCTTTGTTGGTCATCTCGAGGACGACTTCACATGTGCCCAAGCTGCCAGTAGTGTTCATGCTCTGAATGGGAAGTTCGCGCTTGGGTGAGATTAATGCGGTGAGGTTTGCTGGGGAACGTGAGGCTAATTGCCCGTCGCCTACGAAGGCTCGTGTGAAGTGTAAAGTTTTGCCGGTGAGTGCTTTAGCGAGTAATGTGCGGCCTGATGCAGTGAGGATCATTCCGTTCATGAAGAAAACTCCTTATGGTATAATTTTAAGCAGTCCGAGAGTTTATAGAGTGAAGTCGTTGCGCGATGGAGCCGGTAAAGCGTATTTTGTGGGGTATCAAGAAGTTATCCCGTCAAGAAGTCTTTTTCCCGCGTTATTGTCAGAACAACCTCATCTATTCTCACAGTCAGTCTGCCCCGATATGTTTTCCGCTGGGAAGTGCGCAGGAATGTCTGAACTTATGAACTCGTTATGAAGTTTTTGTGCGGTCCTGCAGAGTGTGTGAAAGCAGGATAGGTTGTGCTTGACCTTAACAGGTCCATATAGCGGGTTTGCGGGGTATGAGGTTTGCGTGTGAGAGGTTGCGGTGTGTGGGCAGTGTGTATCTGCGGTGTGTTTGCAGGGGTGTTTGCGGGGGATGTATGCAGTGTTGGTGCAGGGGGTATGCAGTGTTGCCCTGCGCTGTGGGTCAAACCTCCTCATCTGCTCCCTTCCACCTCAGCATGTCCTTTATCTCCTCAAGTTTTGCGTTCGTCTCCGAATGTGTGAAGTCAATCAAAGCCTTCATGGAGAGCTCGTAATCATCAATGCGTGAAAGTATCCTCCGCTCGAATAACTGTAACAATTCCTGCATTTCCTCAATATCAACTCCTAAATTAACGTCCCTGTTCTCTATGCTGATTGGTGCTAAGTACACCCCTGAAGTGATGTCCCGTTCGTGATGGAGCAGCACTCTTTGAGCCCCCTGAAGACCCGTAACTTGCCCTGTGAAGAAGTGAGTGTTGTCCGGCACTTCCGGCTTGGCCAGAGTTAGCGTGCGTTCCCCTCCCAACACCGGCACAACTCCCACCCACAATGGAGCGTCCTCCGTGAAGTTAATGTAGGTCTCGAGCCCGGCCAAGTATGACCGAGCAGCTTTGCTCTCACTAACGGCCCTGCGTATGTTCTTCTGCAGGGTGTCCCGGCCGATCGTGCGGTAAAAGTCTCCTGACACAATCGCCTTGAGCTTGAAGGTGTAAGGCTGTGAATCATCCTCCCACCAACCCACGAACTGCGCAGAAATATCAATTTGCCTCAGAGCCTCAAGGATTGCCCATTGAGTGCCCTTGTGCATGTGCCACAGAATAGACCCTTTCACGGCCTCGCGCTTCATGCTTAACGTTCCGGCCAAGTCGTAGAAGTCAGCGTGCAATTGCCAAGCTAACAGGTCTAAGACAGGTTCAGGTAGTTCGTCAATTCTTGCGAGAATGAGCGGTTCAAGGGAGTCCCGTGAGAGTTCCTGAAGCTGCGGGTCAAGAGCAGTGATGAGTGAGGAAATTTGCGTGTCGTGAGTGATGCTTGAGGGTGCAATGTCTGCCAGAGAGAAGCTGTAGATGTCCTTCACGTGTCTCACCTCCTGCGTGATATAATGAGGCCATCATAGAAAAATTTTTGAGGGAGGCCGGGGAAATGGAGAGTACAGACCGGGAAATCCTGATAGAGATCCGCAGCGGGCAGGCGGAATTATCCGTGCGAATGGACAGAATAGAGTCTCGTCTGGACCGTCTGGAACAGTCAGTAATAGTGATTCATGAACGGGAGGCAGTAACGGCAGCTCGGCTGGACATGGCGATATGGGGAGGGAGATTATGTTTCGGAGTGCTGGGGATTCTCGTAATGTTCACGTCAATATTTGCGCCCAAACTGTGGGAGAAATTCACGCACAAACCTTCACCAGAGGCAGAGAGACCCGCCAGTTTGACCGTGAGTGAAGTGCTCGAACTAATTCGGCTTGAACTTGCTCGGAGGCGAGAGTGATTTACCCTTCCTCAAGCCCACCGTACACCACGTTCACTCCCGCACACACTCCCAGCTCATTAGCCCTCAGCACACGAAATCCCGGCTCCCTCACTTCACAGCGTTTAGCCCCAGCCTCAACTACCCTCTTCACGAGTTCGCTCGGGTTAATGTCCCTGCCTAGAGATTTTCTCTGCCACAACACCCACTCATCCACAGCCCCCTCAACCGAACTGCGCAAGTACTGAGACTCCGCAGATTTTCCCGCGTCAATCCAGTAAGTCATGTCCAGATTGTAGTCAACTACAATGGGTGTGAGAACGTGTACGTAATCGGTGTCAGGCCTGACGTTATCGGCGTTGCATGCGTTGTAGACTTCGAGGAGGACTTCAGCACTCGGGAGCGTCCCTCCAGACATGAGGGGGTAAATTTCGACGTTTCCCGGGTTAGTGTCGGGAGGCCCCATGACGCTGACTGCGATAATGTCGGAGTTTGCGGAGCGTGCCCAATACTCGTAAGCCTTCGTCGGTCCTGCTACGGAAAAACTCTCTGGGGCAATCTGTATGCGTTCACGGAAATTCTCGTCCGACTCTGTGTCGGTGCCTCCGTTGGTCTCCGTGAGATTTTGCGCGCTCACCCCGAACGTGAATGTGTCCATGAGTTTTCGCACTTGGCCGGAAGCATAGCCGTTGCCGGTTGTGCCTGCGGTCTCACACACTGCCTCAATGTTCCCTGCGAGTTCTCCGGCAGGTATCGTGAGGTCGTGAGTTGTCGCGAAAATTACGCCGTCGCCGGGAGTGATGCGCGAGCCTTGAGGTATGACGGCCGGGTAAGTGAGGGTGTTTGTGAGAGTGAAGCGAATGGTGGTGAGTGCAGGTTGAGGGGTGAGTCGTGTAACTCCGAGCAATGCGCCCAGCTGGTCCAAGTATGAGCCGGAAGAGTACGCGAGCAGGTTCATTTTAGCGGCGTTGTCGATGACGTTGCGCTGCTGTATCACGGCCAAGATTACCGCGTCGATGAACAGCCTTACGGGGTCTGCTCGTGCCAGAGTTCGGCCTGAAGCGTCCTCGTATAGCCGTATGACTTCCCGCTGTATGGTGTCCGGGTCCTTGTCGGCAAAAGTTACGTCGGGCAGTGAGGAGAATAATTCTGACTTCATGATAGCACCGTCCCTTGTGAGTATAAGTATTCTGGGTTAATGTCGATTTCGGCCGTCCAGCTCACCCCTCCGCAAAGAATTTCTGCCTTCCTGAAGAGTTCGTAATCTCTCAGAGGAGCGTAGAGAGGTGAGCTCAATAGCTGTGAGCCGTCAAAGATTTTGCGTGAGCCGTC
>JAFPZI010000057.1 GCA_017417365.1 Synergistaceae bacterium | reverse complement strand
TTTCGTTACGGATATGCTGGTGCTTGAGTTCGCATTGGACGACGCTGTGATAGACACAAGACGCGAGAATAATCACTGGCTTGACAGGGCGGCGCAGTCTCTTGCTGAGGCTCTGAGGCTATCGGCGAGTCAGGTGCTTGACGTGGACTTCACCGAGCTTGCTGCCGGCTTCAGGGTCAGGAGGAACTCAGGCGGGACGTTTGCGGACGTGTATATCTATGACAGCCTCTCTGGGGGTGCTGGTTACGCTGTGAGCCTTGCCGAAGACATTGCGGAAGTCATGAGGGGGATTCGTGAGCTGCTTGCGGGGTGTGATTGTTCTGGTGCGTGCTATAAATGCCTGAAGCACTACAGGAATCAATACGTTCACGGACTTCTGGACAGGTTTGCTGCGTTACAGCTTTTGGATTGGGGGGCGGACGGAAAACTTGCGGACGAGATAGCAATTGCTGTTCAGAAAGAGTATATCTCTCAGCTTGAGGGGATAATTGAGGAGGCAGGGCACAGGCTCAGGTACACGGCTGAAGGGATTATGATTGACGGTGAGAGGCTCGTGGTGTATCCTGCGATGCGTGCGGAACCTCACGAGGCGGGAGCAATCTTCGTCAGTGATATGTGCCTGAAGTACTCGAAGCCTTACGCTGTCCAGAAAATTTTGTCCGAGCTTTGACCCATGCCAGCAGTCCTCTACTTGAATTCCACGATTGTTACTCCGAAACCGCCCTCACCCTCGCCCCCAAGACGGTAGCTCTTGACGTACTTAAGCCTCGCACACAACGCATGAACCTCACGCCTCAGGATCCCCTCACCGCGCCCGTGAATCACCGTTACTACCGAGTGATTTGACCTGTACGCCCTGTCCAGATACCCCTCAACCAACGGAATAGCCTCAGCCACGAGCATTCCACGCACCATTATTGACGGAGGAACAGAGTCCGCAGTCGGGAGCTTCGTCGTGTCCGCCGGGGGTGTGGCAATCTTGGCCTTCTTGTCGGTAGCTATGAGCTGCCCCACAGGTACGTCAATGTTCAGTGCTCCAGCCGTCAAGTATGCTCGTCCGTTGCGGATCTCGTTAATGATTCCGACAATCCCGCTTCCTGCAACCTGCGCAGTAACTCCCGGGGCCGGCTCAAAAGGTTTCGGGCTGTTCTGAATCTCACGCTCCGTCCGCTTCTTGTGGCGGGTGTCGATAATCCCCCGTAACTTGTTGAGTTCACGCCTCCGAACGTCATAGCCCTTCCGCGCCGAAACTTTTGCGGTCTCCTCAAGCTCACGGATGATTTCCTTCGAGGTCTCCTCTGCCTTAGCGATGAACTTTTCGGCCTTCCTGTCCGCTGCCTGCATGATTTTATCCCGCTGAATGTCTATCTCCGCAACTCTGGCCTTGTAGGTATCACGCAGTTCTTCGGCTTCCTTCTTCGTGGCTTGAAACTCCCTCTCCGCAGAAGCCAAAGCTGCCTTGCGTTCGTTCAGTTCGCTCATGATGTCCTCCGCAGTAACCTCACGGGAATCCAGCTCACCCTGTGCTAACTTCAGGACGGACTCGGGCATTCCGTAACGTTTGGCTATTAGCAATGCACTGCTCCGGCCGGGCACACCCATTAGGAGTCTGTACGTGGGCTGGAGCTTCTCAATGTCGAACTCCATGCTTGCCGTCTCAACTCCCGGGGTCGTCAGGGCGTATTGCTTTATCGGGTTGTGGTGGGTCGTAGCGAGGGTAATGCTGCCTTTGTCCTTGAGGGTCTCGAGAATAGCTACCCCCAAAGCCGCTCCCTCTTGCGGGTCAGTCCCTGCTCCAAGCTCGTCGAGAAGGACTAGTGATGAGCCGGTCGAACTCTTGAGGATGTGAATAATCTTCTTGAGGTGTGAACTGAAGGTAGATAGGTTTTGCTCTATGCTCTGTTCGTCGCCGATGTCAGCAAAAATTTCGTCGAACGTCCCGATCACCGTCCCATCCCGAGCCGGAACAGGAAGCCCCAGCCACGCCAAAGCCGCGAACACTCCCGCAGTCTTTAGGGTTACGGTTTTGCCTCCAGTGTTGGAGCCGGTGATTACGAGAGTCGTGAAGTCCTCCCCGCATTCGGCATCAATGGGGACTGCCTTATCACGCAACATAGGATGACGGGCACCAACGAGCCGAAAAACTTTCTGCCCGACAAGCTCAGGGATTACCCAGTGATTATTACGGATCAGCTCATCACACGCGCACAACAGGTCAAGAGTTCCGATGGTGCGTTCTGCTCTGGCTATGGCGTTCTCGCGGGATAACACGGTCCTTGTGAGGGCAAGAAGAATATTCCTCTCCTCGTTGCGCTCGTCCTGAGACTTGATGATTAGTGTGTTGTTGACGCGGCTTAGGGCTTTAGGCTCCATGTAGACGGAATTACCCGACGCGGAACGTTCAACGGCGAGTCCCGGAAAACGGTTGATATATTCCTGACGCACCAACAGCAAGAACCTTCCTTCACGCCAAGAGAGCGAGCGTTCTTGTAACATGTTGGCAACGTCCGAGTCCTCTAGCAGCTTCTGGGCTATGCGTCTTCCTGTGCGCTTTTGGGCCTCTATCTCCTCACGAAGCGCGAAGAGTGCCGGTGAAGCGTTGTCGCTGAGCCTGCCGGAGTCCTCTATGACTCTCAGGGCCTCGAGTTCGGGTGAGAAGTCCCGGATTCCGTGCCTCAAGTCCTCAAGGTGTGAGTAACCTTCCGAGAGTTTGGCCAAGTCCTCGCGTATGTGTCTGGCGCATTGCAGGACTGCACGGACCTTCAGGAGCTCCTCACCAGAGAGAATCCCGCTGCGTCGTGCCTGTGTGAACATTCGGGTAACGGGTTCGAGTCCCGCACTGAATCTGAACTGGCCGTTGTGGTCTGTGAGGTCAAGCCATTCACGCAGGAGGGCTTCACGGGCTTTGAGCTGTTCGAGATTTTCGGCGGGCTTGAGGGAATCCAGAATAAGCTCCCCTAATTCTCCGCGCATTTTCTCACGGTAGGGGAGCAGGTTTTTGCTGAGTTCAAGAATTTCGGTTACGGATTGTGATAGACGCATTTAGGCTCCGCGAGTAAGTTCTGTGAGGTCAAGTATTCCGTATTTCTGTAGGAAGTCCCGCAGGTACGGCCAAACGTAGGACGCTGCCTTCATAGAGTAACTATCCTTCATCCATTCGTCGGGAACTACCCCGTTGAACGCAGTCAAGACAGCATACACAGCTATCACGATAAAGCACGTCTTCAGGAGGCCGATTAACATTCCGCAGAAGTGATCCGTGAAGGATAATTGAGTAACCGTTACGAGGTACGAGAGGATTACTCCGATGATGGCAAAAATTATCTCGACGGCGAAGAATATCCCTACTGCGCAGATTAACGCTAAGACTGTGCGGTCAATGCTGTTAGTTCCGAGATACCTCAAGGTCAATTCTACGGCGGGGTCTGAGAACTTCCACGCGCAGAACGTTCCGGCCATGAACCCAACGAGGCCGATAACCTCACCAGAGAAGCCCCTGACTAATCCCCTGTAGAGAAAGAATATCAGGATAATTCCCATTACTGCGTCAACAATAAAACCTATATTCATGATTACTGCTACATAATAAGTGTAATATTGTGGGTACTTATTAGACTTTTCCTCGTTCTTCCTGTCCTCGTTCGGCGTGCCTAATAGAGTTTGTCTGACAGTCCGGAGCCTTGACTTCCCGTGTAGCCCACGGTAGCGACTTTTCCCATTACGGGTATCGAGTTTCAATTGTTATAGTGCTTTGACGTGCACTCCCCACCCTCTAAACCCAATGTAGCAGATTTTACCTCCTTTACACAATTTTTGTCTCGAATTTTTACGGATTTAGAGTGCATTATTACACTATTTTGACATCTAGCTTCCTAATTGACACCCTGAGGAGCGCGGAAGTACGAAATTTTCAGCTCCATCGGGCTAATAGCAAATTGTGTTCTGTTCTTGGCCAGTTCGCAGAGGGTCCTAACGTCGGGCTTAACGGTCAGGATTTGGACTCCCTGAAGGGCTGTGCGCTGCGGATCATCGGAAATTATGACAGCGTCAGGATTCTTAGTGAGCCATTCGTGAATCTCATCGAGGGTGTATTCTCCTGCCTCAAGGAAGCCTTCACACGAAGCATACACAAACCCGTGCCCGGCGTAGACTACAGCAAGAACTTTTACCCGCCCAGCCTGCCCTGACGAAGCCGCTAACAGTTCCAGAGACGACACAGGGATAACCTTTGCGCCCGAAGCATACGCCACACCCGAAGCATAAGCCGCACCCACTCGAATCCCGGTGAAGTATCCTGGTCCGTTGGTCAAAGCGACATAGTCCAGAAAATCCCACGCGAGATTACTGCGGGCCAAGAGTCTTTCTGTCATTAACGGCAACTCTTGGGACTGACGGCGGCCTAAGTCCCCCTGCTCTGAGGCGGTTATCTCTCCGTCAACCATCAAGGCAGCTCCCGTGAGTCTCAGGCAGCAATCCACAGAAAGTATTACGCTCATAACTTCATTAACACTCCTTCAGCCCTCTCACCAACGGCAAGAATCCTAACCTCACGTTCAGACTCACTCACAGCAGAAAAATACACCCTCATAACGTCCTCAACGGGAGGGTTCCTCCAGCGTTCCGGCCACTCAACGAACAGCGCAGAGTCTTCATACTCCTCGAGGCCGAGAGACCCAGCGTCATTCTCGCCGAGCCGGTAGAGGTCCGCATGAATCACCAGCAGCCCGGAGCCGGACTCGTATTCGTTGATGAGGGTGAACGACGGACTCCTAACGCCGGAAATCCCGAGAGCCTCACCGACACCGCGAACTAACACAGTCTTTCCTGCTCCCAAATCCCCATAGAGCAACACGCACAATCCCTCACAGAGATTCTCACCAATCCTCCGGCCAAGTTCCCGGGTATCGTCCTCAGAGCGCGAGAAGAATATTCGTTCAGTCATGGTTCTTGTTCCTGCGGTGCCTCATCACTGCTCTGAACACCACGCACGACACGCAGAACACCACAGCGATTAACACCGTACGGGGAATCTCAACGTCCGCACCTGTGAACCTGCTCATCCCGAAGATGAACGCCACAGCCACTCCGAAACTCAGAAGGCTCATGAAGAGTCCCTTGCGCCGAATACGTTCGGTCTTGCGGATTTCCTCGTCCCAATCCACTCGTTTACGCATTGATATTCCCCGCCCTGACCTCGTGAATTACCTTCCTTAAAGCGTGGGCAATCTCTGAGGCCAATACCCCGTCAACACCATTGCGCGACAATAACTCCCCAGCCAGTCCGTGAACGTTCGCACCCAAGACCGCTGCGTCAAACGCATCTAGCCCCATCGACAAGAACGCACCGATACACCCCGAGAGAACATCGCCGGAGCCTGGCACAGAGAGTTCCGGGCCTCCGTGCCTGACCTCAGCAAAACGATTCCCGGAGGCTATCAGTGTGTTATGACCCTTGAGGACGACACAGCCCCAGCGTTCCGAGAGTTCCCGAACAGCCCCCGCACGATCTGAACGCACAGCCGCAGGAGGAATCCCCAAAAGTCTTCCGGCTTCACCCTCGTGAGGCGTGAACACAGAGTCAGAACGCGGGCGCAAATCCTCCTTCGTTACGGCTAATGCGTTGAGGCCGTCCCCGTCAACTAGGATTCTCTGCGGCCATTCCTGCCACATTTGGGTCGTGAAAATCTCGGCAGCTATTGACCTGTCGAGACCGGGACCGATAACTATGGCGTTGATATTCTTCTGGGATAAGGCGGTTTCCTTCCACCTGAACACGTCATCTTCAGCGCAGTAAATCACCTCTGGCAGACGAGCAGCACATACCTCACAAACGCTCTGAAGTGATAGAAGCGTAACGACCCCTGCACCGCTCCTCAGCGCACCCAACGCACTTAGCGCAGGAGCTCCCGGGTAACGCAATGACCCTCCGGCAATCAAGAGCCTGCCCCTGAACCCCTTATGCATGTCTTCAGGGCGCGGGGGCAGTAAATCCTTAAGCGGCATCCTAGACTCTCACCACGTTTGGCGGTTCACTGCCAGCTAGGACGGCCTCAATGTTCCGAGCAATCATCAGGCCCATATTCGTGCGGGTGTCGAAAGTCGCGCTCCCAACGTGAGGCATTAACACAACGTTATCGAGTCCCTTCAGGGCGGCCTCTATCTGGGGTTCACGTTCATAGACATCGAGTCCGGCGGCGGCGATAACGTGATTCTTGAGGGCTTCGGCTAATGCTGCCTCATCGATTACGGGGCCTCTGGCTGTGTTGATGAGTATTGCTGTGGGCTTCATCTTGGCCAGCTCCGACGCTCCGATTAAGTGTTTGGTGTCAGGGGTCAGCGGCACATGAAGAGATATGTAGTCGGACTCCCGTAAAAGTTCGTCGAGGCTCACGAGTTTTCCGCCTATCTCGTCAAGTGCGGGTGAGTTGTGCCGGCCGTAGTAGATTACCCTCATTCCGAAGCCCAAAGCTGCCTTGCGCGCAAAGTTGCTCCCGATTCTGCCTGCACCGATTATCCCGAGAGTCCGTCCCGTAACGTCATAGCCGAGCATGTATTCAGGTGCCCAAGAGAACGTCGAAGTCCGGCAAATCTTGTCGCCCTCAACGACTCTTCTCGCTGCCCCGAACAGCAACGCCCACGCCAAATCTGCCGTAGCGTCGGTGAGTACGTCTGGGGTGTTCGTAACGTAGATACCTTTAGCGTTTGCGGCCTTAACGTCGATGTTGTTGAAGCCCACGCCGTAATTCGCTATGAGCTTGAGGTCAGGGCCTGCCTGAGCAATTAATTCCGCGTCTATCTGGTCGTTGAGCATTGAGACCACAGCAGCATAATTCTTCACACCGTTCACGAGCTCCTCACGTGAGGCCTGCTTATCTATCGGGTTCACGTCGAACTCACAAATACGCGAGAACTCCTCCATTACCCTTTTGGGGAGCCCGCGTGATACATAAACTTTTCTGCTCATGCCCTACTCCTCTATAGTGATTGTGTTGATTACTACGTCCTTAACCGGCCTATCCTGCCTGTTGGTCTCGGTGCGGCCGATCGCTTCTACTACGTCCATTCCCTCGACGACGTGCCCAAAAATCGCGTGGTGCCCGTCGAGCCACGGAGTCGGTACGAGAGTGATGAAGAACTGCGAACCTCCCGTGTTTGGTCCAGCGTTGGCCATCGAGAGAATCCCGGGTGCGTTGTGCTTGAGGCCCTCGCCGAACTCGTCATCAATCTTGTAGCCGGGTCCGCCCATTCCTGTGCCGGTTGGGTCCCCTCCCTGAATCATGAAGCCGTCAATCACTCGGTGAAAGATTACCCCGTCGTAGAAATTCTTCTTGGCCAAGTCCACGAAGTTTTTGACGGTCTTCGGGGCCAAGTCAGAATAAAGCTCTATCCTGAAATTTCCCATAGAGGTCTCGAACTTGGCAACCGGCCTCTTTTCCTCACCAGCAAACGCAGAAGCACCCACGAACGGAAGTATTGCCGCCCCGAGTGCGAGGACTCCAATTAACTTAAGCATAGTATTTCCTCCTTATGAATAATTGAGTAATAATAATATCACGCAGAAAAAATTCCTCCCCCGTTTTCACCACAAGGAAGGAATAATTCTCTTAACCTCAGCACCCCACACCCTGCTATGTCCACATGCTTACGGGCAAAATTACCCTCGTGATTCTCTCAGCGAGCCCCGTAGCTTCGTCAATCTCTATGATTACCCCGTTGAAGGCCGGTTCAGTCTCGCAGGGGTCAAACTTCACGGGCAACCCCGTCAGGAATCTCGGCATGACCGACTCGTAAGACACACCCAAGACTCCTCCGTGCCCCCCAGTCATACCGGCATCACAGATGAACGCCGTACCCTTCGGCAGCACCCGTTCGTCCGCAGTCTGCACGTGGGTGTGAGTCCCAACGACCGCGCTCACCCTCCCGTCGAGGTAGTACGCTAAGGCCTGTTTCTCCGACGTGGCTTCGGCGTGGAAGTCCACCAAAACCGGCAGATTGTCCCCGCCCTCACTCTTCAGCTCATCGACCAAAGAGTCCGCACACGTGAACGGCGAGTCTATCGGAGGCATGAACACCTGCCCCTCAAGATTGAGAATCCCTAAACGTTTTCCCTTGCGCTCAATGATTCCGTGTCCTCTTCCCGGACATGACGCGGGGTAATTCGCAGGACGGAAGACCCGAGTCTCAGCGTCGAGCACCGTGAAGAAGTCTGCCTTGTCCCAAATGTGATTACCCGAAGTCATCGCGTCAACCCCGAGTGCTATGAACTCCCCGAAGATTTTCGAGGTCATTCCCTTACCGTGAGCGGCATTCTCGCAGTTGATGACGGTGAAGTCAAAGCTGCCGTATTGCTGCCTCAGCTTGGGGAGGGCGATTGCTAGGGCCTGCCTGCCGGTGTTCCAGGCAACGTCGCCGGAGAATAACACCCTCATTTCGCGAACTCCGAAGCTCGGGTCTCGCGGGCAACGTTCACCCTGATTTGTCCGGGGTACTTCATCTCTGCCTCAATCTTGCGGGCAATGTCATAGGCCATTTTGTGAACTGCTCCGTCGTCGGTCTTGCCGGCATTGAGTATCACTCTGACCTCACGCCCCGCCTGAATAGCGTATGCCCGGGTAACTCCGTCGAAGGCCTGCGCGATTTCCTCAAGCTGCTTGAGCCTCTTGATGTATGCGTCGATGCTCTCACGCCTTGCTCCGGGACGGGCTGCACTGATAGCGTCCGCAAGTGCCACAATGACTTCATAGACCGAGTCAATCTCTAGGTTGTCGTGATGGCTGGCGATACAGCTGACGATTTCGGGACGTTCACCGAGCCTCTTGGCCAGTTCCGCACCTATTGACGCGTGGGGGCCCTCTATCTGGTGGTCAACGGCCTTCCCGATGTCGTGAAGAAGCCCTCCCCTTCGTGCTGTTTCCTCGTCGAGGCCGAGTTCTGCTGCGATTATTCCGGCGATTTGAGCGACTTCGAGACTGTGAGCTAGGACGTTCTGACCGTAACTGAACCTGAATTTCAGCTGGCCGATCGTCCTCACAAGTTCATTGTTCATGTTCTTTATGCCCATCTCAAGAATCGCGCTCTCACCCTCATTGATCATTTCCTCGTCAATGTCCCTTGCTGCCTTCTCGATGAGTTCCTCAATTCTTGCGGGGTGAATGCGTCCGTCGACAACTAGACGCTCCATAGCCCTGCGTGCGATTTCCCGGCGTATTGGGTCAAAGCTGGAGAGGGTTACGGCTTCTGGGGTGTCGTCGATAATCAGGTCAACTCCCGTGAGGCTCTCGAAAGCTCGGATGTTCCTACCTTCACGGCCAATTATGCGGCCCTTCATCTCTTCGGAGGGCAGGGGGACGACGCTCACAGTGGACTCACCTGCGGACTCAACTGCACACCTCTGCATTGCGCCAATTATGATGTCGCGGGCTTTGCGGTCGGCTTCACGGTTTGCTTGCTCCTCTAACTCTTTGAGCTTCAGGCCGAGCATGTGTTTAGCGTCCTGTTCGGTCTTGCGCATTAAGATTTCTTGGGCTTCGTCTTTGGTGAGTTCAGCGACTTCCTGTAACTTCGTTTCTTGCTGCTGAATAGTCTCCTCGAGGACGGCTCGGCGTTTCTCTAGTTCTTCGTGGCGGGCTTTGAGTTCGTCCTCTTTCTTGGTTACGCGGTCAATCTTCTTGTCGAGGTTGTCCTCTTTCTGCTCGAGCTTGCGTTCTGTGCGCTGAATTTCTGTGCGGCGTTCCTTGATGTCCTTCTGGGCTTCCTGTCTGAGGCGGGTAACTTCGTCCTTAGTCTCGGCGATTTTGGCCTGCCTGAGTTTTTCGGCTGAGTCTTCGGCTTCCTTGAGGAGGTCGGCAATTTGCTTCTTGGTGCCGTTGATGCGGGAATTGTCCCATGCTCTGAGTCCGGCATAGCTCACACCGGCTCCCAACATGAAGAACAATAGTGATAACACGTATTGCATAAAGTTCATTAATCCTTTCATGAATGTATATATTCCCAAAAAATGAGGGGGTGCTGAATGCGTTAAATCATTATCCCGAAATTTGGGCAGATATGACAAATTCTACAGTTTTGCACAAGGATTAACAAGCTGAAATTTTCCCTGAGTGTAAAGAAGTTCCCTTGACCCAGCGATGAGGCGAAAAATAGAACATGTTCTATTTATGAATTTCTTGACTCACTACGAGATTAGCGGCTAAAATATTTCTCAATCAATCACAAAATCTCACAAGTTCAGAAGGAGTATTGACGGGCATGAAGAATATTGCTATACTCAGCCGTTCAGCCGTTCAGCCGTTCGCCTTCCTTATGCCTTCATTCAGGTAACACCCAACACAAAGAATTAGCACACAATAGCCGTGCTGTGAGGTCTTCAGCATGGTGAATGTATTGTGCCCAAAATGCCCGAACTGCGGAGCTCCCGTGAGTCCTGACGCAGAGAAGTGCGCTTACTGTGATTCGCCGGTGATAATCACGTCGTTTGCGTCTGCTCTGGGAGTGCCTGACCTAAGCAAGTACACCCAAGCCTACAAATCTGCCCTGAGTTCTGCGCCGTCTGACCCTTCAGTGAATGCGGCTGTGGGGTTCTGCTATTTGCGGCTGAAGATGTACGGTAAGGCTTTGGAGTCGTTCAGCCGTGCGATTGATGGAGGAGTGATGAACTCAGAGGTATTTTTCTGGGCGGGTGTCTGCTGTCTTGGGGGGCGGAAGGCATTTCTTGCGAAGAGGGAGGTTATCGACAAGGCTGAAGAGTATATCAACGCGGCTAGGATGCTTGAGGACAGGGGGATATATGCGTATTTCGGTGCGTATGTTCGGTATGACTACTTCAAGCGTAAATCACTGATTGTGAGGCCGGACTATAGGGAATTGTTGAGAGAGTCGCGGAGGCTTAGAGTCAGTGAGGGGGATATTAGGATTCTCTATGGTGTTCTCGGAGTCGAGAGGCCAAGTGAATTATAGACTGACAGAAAGGCGGTAATGTTATGGACTATCAGAGAAATTTGCTTTACTTTACTGGCGAGGATAATCTAAGTGGCTGTATTATGGCTGCTATTTGCGTATTTGCGTTTGTCGTCGCCATTAAAGCAGGCAATACGGCAATGTTAGCTGTGAGTGCTGTTCTATTCGTAATAGGCGTCATACAGGGTTGGGGAGAAAAAAAATGGCCGGTGAGTGATGCAGATTATGACGCATTAATTGAAAGTTACACCGCAAGCCTGAAATCTCTTGCGCTGGACAAACTCGGAGTAGATGAGAGCGAGGTCAACGAGGTAACACCGATAATTCTCGGAGGCTATGAATTTGACGGCGTAGAAAAAGTCAAGCAGGGCAGCGACAGCAAATGGCGCAGTAACATCTATAAAGTCGTCATGCTGTTTTTCTCGCGTAATGAGCTTCACTGCTACACGATGAGGTTTAACACTCTGCGGGATGAGAAAACAGAAGGCACAGATGTATTTTTCTATCAGGATATAGTCTCTGCGTCTACATCATCTCTAACCTTTAAGGTGAACGCAGACGGTAAAGAAATCACAATAAATCCTGAAGCATTCAAGCTCACGACAAAAGGCGGAACTTCCTTCACTGTGAACATTCTGAATGCACAGCAGGCACACGAATCCGTCAACGCAATGCGGGCACTCCTCCGCGAAAAGAAACAGGCATAACTCAACAGGGGGACTCACACTCCCCCTATTTCCCAGTGAATCGAGTCCTTCTTCCCGTCCCGTCAACGCCAAATTTCTTGTCCAACGGGTAATTATCCTTTGGCCGAGAAAAATACCCGTCCCTAACCGTCTCCGCCTCACCCATAGAGAGCAATTCACTTACCTTCACGAACACATACCCTTCACCATCAAGAATCCTCACGACTTCCCGCAGAAGATTAACCGTCCCCTTAGGCACAAGGTTAGCGTGGAAGAGCAAAATACTTCCCGGCCTGGTCATTGCCGCAACACGACGAGCGGACTTCCGTGCGCGTTCAGGCCTAGAGTTGTCCCCGGCTTCTGCAGCTACGTCCCACTGAATCACCCTCAACCCCAACTCCGCAATAGTCTTCAGGGCAGCCTCAGAGTTCCTCCCGTAAGGCAGCCGGAACAGCGTCATACTTTCGGGAGCGTCATAGGCTCCGGCCTCCTCACGCAACAACTCATACTCCGCCTGTGTCCACAAGATTTGGGCCTCGAGACCCTCGCGTGAGAGGAGTGCGGAATTTCCGTGAGACCAGTTGTGATTTGCGAGCTCAAAAATTGGGTCAGTCATGATCTGCTTGACGCGCCGTGAATGGGTTCTCATCCACTTTCCGCCCATGAAGAGGGTTGCAGGGATTCGGTTTTCCCGCAGGAAGTTCACCACGTCCATATCACAGCCGGTGGTCGTCGTGTCGAGTTCACACATGTCGAACGTGAGAGCAGCTGCCTTGACGTCGCCGGAGAGTCTGACTCTGCGTATGACTCCTTCGTTTGTGGTGAGGGGGGTTAGGGTGTGAATGGGTGTTGTGCGTTCGGGGGGTGCTGAGTCGTTTGGTAGTGCCCTGCGTTTGTCCAGAGGGTCGGCGGTCCACGAGTCAGCTGCGTATGAGACTGCGGACAGAATACACACTAAGATTAACGCTCTAAGAATCTTCATGCTCTCTCCTCCTTGAGTAAAATTGTTATTATAGCCCCAATTGAAGTATAATTTTTCTCATCACTATTATTCATACATTTTCAGAGGTGAATCTATCGTGCCTTTACCCAGCACCCGTCAAATACGCAAACCATTGCTGGAGATCATCAGCAGTGAAGCCCCGCAAAATTTCTCAATCAACAACTTTCTTGAACTCATAGCTGAACATTTCGGCGAGAACTTGGACGAGATGTCCTCAGGGGACAAGACCAACCTTAAGACCGCAATCAATGACGCAAAAAGTTACCTCAAGCTTCACGGACTGATCTCCACTCCGTCAAAGCAGACCTACATGATCACTAAGGCAGGCTCCGAAGTTCTTGGCCTTGACCCGGAAATTATTGATGATGAGTTCCTCCGCAGCTTGTCGGAGACTCCCTCACTCGACGACGAAATTTCTGCTCCTGTTGAGCCGGAAGAGCCGGAACCCCTGCCAGAACCCGAAGAACCTGAACTCCCGGAACCTGAGCTAGAAGAACTCCCCGAACTCCCAGAAGAGCCAGAGAAGTCCGAAGATTCCCCCGAACCCTTCAACGAACCCGAAGACCCGGAACCCGAGCCAGACCCGGACCCGGACCCCGAAGAACCCGACGAAGATATTACCCTGAGTGAGCCGGACGACTACGAGCCCCAAGACCCCGACCCCGAACCAGACCCAGACCCGGAGCCGGAAGAGGAAGACGACGACCCCGACGATTACCGCCCGGGAGCAATCTCTCAGGCTCAGACAATCGAGGACGTTGTTGCCCGCTACAATTCCGACTTGGCAGACACACTCCTAATGAGGGCCGCCGGAATCCCATCCGACATGTTCGAGTCCTTCGTGATAGATTTGCTCTCAAAAATGGGCTATAACACCTTCCAGAATGCACGCTACAATTCTGACTCTTCGGGAGGCGGAATGATTCACGGCCTAATCCTAGACTCCAAGTCCCCCACACCCATATACATTCACGCACGCAAACTCTCACCAGGCAGAACTGTTGGCAAAGCTGACGTACGAGACTTCGCAGACGCAATAGCCGACAAGGGGGGCAAGGGAATTTTCGCAACCACAGCGGCATTCTCCGAGCAGGCGGAAATCTACGCCCACGATGAGCGAATCATGATGATTGACGGAGCAAGATTGGCTAACCTGATGATTGCTCACAATTTTTGCGTGAACGTCGAGAAAGTCTTTGAGGTCAAGGCCATAGACGAGGACAGCTTCAACGATTACGAATGAGAATCTATTTCGTCAGCATGGGCTGTGCCAAGAACACCGCAGACTCCGAACACCTCAAGGCCAAACTCGAGTCATACGGCCACGAGATTCTTGACGAGCCTTCGGGAGCTGAGGCAGCAATCTTCAATACCTGAGTCTTCATTCAGGACGCGGTGAAGGAGAACATTGACGCTATTCTGGACCTCGAGAAGCTCCAGGAAGACGGTGTAATCAGCAAAATCATCGTCGCCGGTTGTCTGGTCAACAGGTACGAG
>JAFPZI010000007.1 GCA_017417365.1 Synergistaceae bacterium | reverse complement strand
CCAAGAGAGTATTGCGCCTCAGCGTGTCCGAGTTCTGCTGCCCTCAAGTAATATTCACACGCCTTCTTGCGGTCTTGTCGTACACCCCCGCCGTAGTAATATTTCTCGCCCGTCTGGTACAGCTCCTCAATCTCCTCACGGCTCAACGGACGACTCATGTCTTCGAGATATCTGCGTGCCTTCTCGTGTCCCTGAGCCGCCGCCCTCCCGAACCATTCGCGGGCCTTCTCCAGATCCTCCGCGACACCATACCCGAACCTGTAGCAGACACCAAGAGAGTATTGCGCCTCAGCGTGTCCGAGTTCTGCTGCCCTCAAGTAATATTCACAGGCCTTCTTGCGGTCTCGTGGTACACCGCGCCCGTAGAAATATTTCTCGCCCGTCTGGTACAGCTCCTCAATCTCCTCACGGCTCAACCCCGCCACAAGATGACTCTGCACCATCACGAACTGCGCATACACGTTCCCTCTCTCCGCAAGCCGCGCAAAAATTTCGGCAGCCTTCACCCTGTCCTGAGAGACCCCCCAACCGTACATCATCATATCCGCCAAGAATAATTCTGCGTTCTCCCGTCCGTCGTCAGCATACTTCTTCACCAACGGCAGAATCTCAGTGTACGAAGCGTGAATCTTAGCCTTCAGGGCCTCGTGCCTCTTGGTGTACTCCATAACTTGCGCGTAATTCCCCGCCCCAGCCTTCGACTGCTCAATCAGCCTCATAGCGTGGAGTATCACTGGGTTATCCGAAGTCTTGGCCAGCTTCACGACAGACTCAGCATTGCCCTCAAAGTACAGCGACAATGCCAGTGCCGAATCTGTGTCCGCAATGTTCATTGACGTGATGAGTTCGGACAGCTTCATTCTCTCTACGGCCTCCTGAGCCTCCGCAGAGTCCAGCGCGCCCTTCTCCATCTGCGCGAACAACATACCGCTAATTTTCTGCTCATACCCAAAATCTAGGTTGATTGCTATAGTGTCCATTCCCTTGCTCTTGTCGCCGAGAAGGAAATATGCCACTCCCAAGAACAGATTATTAGCCCAGTCGTCTTTGGGTGTGTTGTCGTAGGCCGTCTCAAGGTGCGCAAGAAGTTCCGGCCTCGTCTGCGTTATTGGTTTGCCGCTTGAAGCCAGCTCCTGAACCATGAACTTTTCGGCTTCGAGTTTGTAGGGGTCCCGCCTAAGTACCGGCCTCCATACTTCATTGAACTCTGCGAAGAATTTGCGTGCCTCAGAGAGGTTGCCGCCCTCCTGTGCTGTTTTTGCCCTGTAGTACCAAGTACGGAGGGTAGACCCTGAACTCGTCCTCTAAGTTTCTGAGCATTCGTGCACGGCGTGAGGGGTCTTGTTCCTGAACAGCGCGGTAAAAGTTCTTGAGGCTGCCTTGAGTGAGGCGGTATTCGTCCGGGAGCTTGTATTTGCGGAGGAGGTTCCACGAGGATTGCAGGAGGCGTTCTTGAAGTGCGGAACATTCGGCCAAGTCCTGACGTTCGAGCTGCCAGAGTGAGGCTTTGAGTTCCTCTCTGAGCATGGCTTCATCCTTCTTGAGTTCCTCTCTGAGGCCTGAGAGGGCGGTTTGTGCTACGTCTGCGGCGGACTGTGCTCGGCGTAAATCCCTCTGTGCGGTTTCACGCTTGGCTTCAAGTTCTTGGTAGGACTCGTACGCGCTGATTGTGTCGATGAGCATGCTGCCTCCGCTGAAGATTCCGAAGAATGACGATACACACGAGACGGCCATATTCCCGAGCCAGCTGGTGATTACGCTGCTTTGTTCGGAGCCGATGCCCGAGAGTTCTGCGGAGTTGGTATCTGCCTCAGACTGTAGGGCTAGGGCTTGTGCTTGTTGTGTCCTTATGGCGGACATTGCGTGGGTGATTAGGCGTTGTTCTGCGGTGTCGTAGTAGGATTTGAGGCGTTTGCTGTCCTCTTCTCGGGCGCGCTTGCTGGAGATTATTGCGAGGAGGTCGCGGTATAGGGCGGTCATGTCCTTATCGCTGGCGATGTTGCCGAGACTAAGATTGTTGATGATGTTGGTGTACTCTTGTTCGAGGACTGCGCGGCTCTGAGTGGTGAGGATTCGGTGAACTGAGACTATGGCCATGTTCAGGGCTAACATAGTGTGCTGCGGGTCGTAGTCCTCTGCGTGGAGCGGTGAGGATACTGACAGTGCGAGAATGAGTAAGGCTGTGAATTTCTTCATTGTGATTCCTCCTGAGTGTGAGATGTGGAATATATTAGCATGTGAAGGTGTGGCAGGATGGGGGGAAATCCCGCATTACCCCCGACAAACACACCCCCCTAACGTGAAGGCCGATTGCTGGTCTTAGCTGTGGGGGCATCACGACAAACATACCCTAACCCACCACACCCATTGCGCACAACCCCGCCCCGCACGCTGCCTCCTCAGTGAACTCGGGAATCTCTACCTCCATCCCGAACACCTCACCAGCAATCCTCTGCATCAACGGATTCTTCCGCATACCGTTACCGCTCCCAACAACTACCCTAGCCTCACGCCCAGTCAAACCCTTCATGGTCTCGTAGAACCAGTAAAGCTCCCCGAGAATCCCCCGAATCACTCCCACAGTGAACGCTCCCGGGCAAAAATTCTCCTCACTAATCCCACGAACACTCCCCCTCTTCGTCGGGTCCGACCGTGTCCCGGCAAACCTCGTATCAACCTCCCAAGCAACTCCCCCGCCCCTCAAGAACTCTTCAGCCTGCGAAGCCATCAACCCATAGCACTCACGCCCAGCTACTTCCCTGTAGAACCTCTCCAGCATCGCATACGCCCTCCCTCCGCAGAGAGCAGACCCCGCCAGAACATACCCTTCACCGTACGGCCTCAGCTCAACATCCCCAGACACTGAGACATATTCCCCAGTCGCAAACGACACCTGAGACCCCGTACCCACGTTCACCAACAGGGAATTAGCCTCATCCTTCACAGCTCCCTTCAGGCTCGCCTGATTGTCCCCGATTGAGCACACAACAGGCACTCCCGCTTTAGTCTCACCGATAACCTCATACCCCCTCAGGACTTCCGGCAAGTACGACACATCTACCCCAGCCTCCTCAAGTTTTCCCCTCATGAACTCCCTGCGCTCTAGGTCAAAGCACCCCCAGCTTGCTGCCATGTCGGGAGATAATACGGGTTCAGTCTTCCCGCACAGGCTCATAGCTATATAGTCGCTTATCGTCGAGAGCCTCACTGCCTCACTCGGAATCTTTCCTGCCCTCTGAAGCGAAAAGTGAGTCGCCAACCCGTAACCTGATGACACACTCAGTCCGTGTTCCCGCAGAAGTGCCAATGAGTCGTCGCCGGTAGTGTCCTGCCAAGTGTAGAGAGGACTCACAGCTTCACCAGACGCATTCACGTAAAGGATTCCGTGCATCTGCCCAGTGAAGCCTATTGCTGAAGGCTGCCCAAGTTCCGACGTAAGAGAATCCAAAAAATAGAACACGTTCGATTTTATTCGTTCCGGGTCCTGAAGCCGGTTTGACGGTGAATCACCCGTGATGAATGCATTGTGGTTGAATGTCCGGCTCGCTATGAGTTCACGAGATTCGCTCAGTGCTGCCATGCTGATAGACGTTGTGCCCGTATCAATTCCGAGATAATACTTCATTTCTGCACCCCTCTAAATCTCTGTTATGTTGTATAATTCTACTACCCAAAATCTTTTACCAAATCTATATTCTTAACAGGAGGCAGTGTTCTATGAAGAAACTCTTTGTGTTATTCCTCGCAGTATGTCTCATTGTCAGCGCGGTTAGTGCCGCAAGTGCTCAGGGCAAGAAGTTCGGAGCTACCTACATGACCATGAACAACCCCTTCTTCGGTGTCATGAACGACGCAATCAAGGCAGCAGTTGAGGCAAACGGCGACACGCTTATTACCCTTGACCCCGCACTTGACCCAGTGAAGCAGATCAGCCAGATTGAGGACATGGTGTCTCAGGGAGTGGACGCAATCTTCCTCAACCCCGTAGACTGGCAGGCAGTAGCCCCCGGACTCATGGCTGCCCACGAGGCTGGAATCCCAATCATCAACGTTGACGCAGCGGTCTATGATGAGGACTACGTAGCGTGCATCGTGGCTTCCGACAACCTCTCAGCGGGACTCCTCTGCGCAGAAGACATGCTCAAGAGGCTTCCGAACGGAGGAAAGGCCGTAATTCTCGGACACCCCACGACGAAGACCGGCATTGACCGTATCGCCAAGTTCAAGGAGACGATAGCGGCTCACCCAGAGTTCACGATTGCTCAGGAGGACAGCTCAGAAGGCCAGCTCGAAATAGCAATGCCCAAGATGGAGAACATCATTCAGGCCGTCCCCGACATGAAGGTAGTTATGTGCGTCAATGACCCGACAGCACTCGGAACAATTCAGGCACTCCGCGCGGCAAATGCTCTCGAGGGCGTGTTAATCTACGGAGTTGACGGTTCACCCGACGCTAAGAAGATGATTAAGGAAGGCCTTATGACCGGAACAGCGGCCCAGTCCCCAATCAACATCGGGAAGATCGGCGTTGAGATGGCGTACAAGATTCTTGCCGGCGAGAAGGTCGACAAGCATATACCCGTGCCCGTAACGTTAATCACGGCCGAGAACGTAGACCAGTTTGGCGTAGACGGCTGGCAGTAGACTTTGAGACATGGGAGGCAGGAGTGAAAGTGCTCTTGCCTCTATATTTTTATGGAGGTGAAAAATTTTCATGGCAGATTTGAGCAAACATGAACCGAAAATCTTGCTGCAGATGAAGAATATTCACAAGAAATTTCCCGGAGTTTATGCCCTCAAGGACGTAAATTTTGAGCTTAGGGCCGGAGAAGTCCACGCGCTTTTGGGCGAGAACGGAGCGGGAAAATCTACCCTCATCAAGTGCCTTGCAGGTATCTACATCCCCGAAGAAGGTGAAGTAATCGTCAACGGCAAGTCCCACATCATGCAGAGCGTTGCTGACTCACAGGCACACGGAATCAGCGTAATTCACCAAGAATTGTGCTTGGTCCCCTACCTGTCAATTGCTGAGAATATGTTCTTGGGGCGTGAACGCAACGTAGCCGGGATCATCAAGCGCGGCCAGGAGAACGAAGAAGCCAAGAAGATGCTTGCACGTTTGGGGCTTGACTTTGACCCGAACACCCTCATTAAGGACTTGAGCATAGCACAACAGCAAATGGTCGAGATAGCCAAAGCGTTATCGGTCAAGGCTGATATTCTCGTGATGGACGAACCTACAGCATCACTCACCGACAAGGAAACGGAAGTACTGTTCGAGACTATGAGGCAGCTTAAGGCTGAGGGTATCGGGATAATCTACATATCCCACAGAATGAGCGAACTTTTTGCGATTACCGACAGAGTTACGATAATGCGAGACGGCCAGTATGTCGGGACGGTGAACACCCGCGAGACCACTAATGACCAGTTGATAGCGATGATGGTCGGCCGTGAGTTGACGCAGCTATACTTCAAGGACGAGGTGAAGCCCGGAAAAGTTGTGCTTGAGGTCAAGGACTTAGTTAGCCCGCCGTTTGTGAACGGAGTATCTTTCTCGATTCGTGAGGGTGAAATTGTGGGAATGTCGGGGCTTGTCGGAGCTGGCAGAAGTGAGACCGCACACTGTATCTTCGGGATTGACGACAAGTATACGGGAGAAATCCTGATTGACGGGAAGCCCGTACACATTAGGTCAGTGCGTCAGGCAATGCAGAACGGAATAGCCTTAGTTCCCGAGAACAGGAAGGAAGAAGGCTTAGTGCTGATTAACTCCGTCGGCTACAACTTGACGCTAACGATACTTCACGAGATCTTCAGGGGGCACCCGCTAGGCAACCCTTCACGAGAGTCTGAGGAGATAGCGCGCCACATTCAGGAACTCGCGATAAAGACCCCGACGGCCGAACAGCTTGCGGAAAACCTCTCGGGCGGGAACCAGCAGAAGATAGTCATAGCGAAATGGCTCGCCACAAAACCCAAGCTCTTAATCCTCGACGAACCCACACGAGGAGTTGACGTAGGGGCGAGGGCGGAAATCTACGGATTCATGAACGAGCTGGCCAAGCAGGGAGTAGCAATCCTGATGATAAGTTCTGACCTGCCGGAAGTAATCAACATGTCTGACAGGGTGTTAGTCATGCATGAAGGAAGAGTTACAGCCAACCTCAGCAAACACGAGCTGAGCCAAGAAACAATAATGCTTTACGCCACAGGGAATGGAGGAAATATCAATGCCGCTTGAGACCAGCATAAAATCACAGAATGCAGTAATGCGCTACCTGAAGGACAACATGGGGACGCTAATCGGGCTGTTAGCGATGTGCGTAATCCTGTCCTTCACGACAAACGGAGTGTTCTACTCACAGCGTAACTTGGTGAATGTCCTGCGTCAGGTGTCGTCGAATGCCTGCCTGGCGTTCGGTATGACGTTCGCAATCATCACGGGAGGAATTGACCTGTCAGTGGGTTCAATCCTCGCGATTTCCGGGACGCTTAGTGCGGGACTTATCGTGAAGAGCGGGTTTAGCGTTCCGGGTGCTGTGGCAACGTCGATACTTATCGGTACTGCACTTGGCCTGTTCAACGGGTTCGTTATCGCAAAGACTACGATACCCCCATTCATAGTAACGCTAGCGATGATGCAGATGGCCAGAGGTGCGGCGTATATCTACTCTAACGGCCAGCCGATTCGAGCAATGATTCCCGAGTACCAGATTATCGGCACGGGCTATCTTGGGCCAATACCTTACCCAGTAATCTACATGGCAGTGTTCCTGATAATCTGCGTAATTCTGTTGAGCAAGACACGATTTGGGCGGCACGTCTACGCAGTTGGAGGCAACGACAAGGCAGCAATCTTCTCGGGCGTGAACGTAGCTCGTACGAAGATGATGGTGTACACGATGAGCGGATTTCTTGCGGCGTTCACGGGAGTGGTCCTGTGCGCACGAATGGCTTCGGGGCAGCCTACAGCAGGTCAGAGCTTCGAGATGGACGCAATAGCAGCTACGGTTCTCGGCGGTACGTCAATGTCGGGCGGCGTGTGGAAAATCGGCTCTACGATGATTGGCGTGTTGATTATTGGAGTCCTGAACAACGGCCTTAACCTTCTTGGGTTGAACTCATTCTGGCAGCAGATAGCGAAGGGTATAGTAATCCTTCTTGCGGTGTATGTGGACATGCTGAAGAAGCGCAGGAAGTAATTAGTCAGGCGGGAAATGTTAGAGTGAGGGGCAGAAAGTTTGTCCCTCATTTTTGTTGGGAGGTCGGGATATGGCGGTAAAGACGGGCTCTGCGGAGGCACTGAATGATGTTGTTGCGTCGTTAGTAATGGACTTCAACGGGTCCGTAACTCACAGCGAGGCCGGCAGCGAATGGACACCATACGGAGCCCCTGTACTGTCTTCAGCGCAGAGCGTCTCCGGCGAAAAGTCCTTGTACCTTGACGGAGAGTCCTACCTTCAAGCGAAGGACACCAGACCGTTCGACCTTCCCGGGCCGTTCACCCTTGAGGCGTGGATTTTCCCTCAGCAATTCGTAACCGACCATTACGGCGGAGCAACGTTTACTGTCTTCAGCAGGTGGCTTCACGGAGTCAGAACCCTCTACCTAGTGAACATCGACAGGATTGACGACAACACCGGGAAGCTGACGTTCTACACGGACTTTGCCGGGAGGGCAGCTATTGAGAGCAAGTCATCAATTACCCTCAATCAATGGACTCATATCGCAGTAACAAGAGATTCTGAAAAGGTTGTGCGGTTGTTCATCAATGGCAAAATGGAAGCCGAGAAAAGAATCACTCAGAATTTCACGAGCACCGATTATCCTATGACAATAGGAGCATCATCAAACGCAATGAGGAAATCAATCGGCTATATTGATGAATGGCACGTGTATAAAAGCTGTCTCTACACAGGAGATTTTAAGCCTTCAAGCACAGGGAGGCCGGAAATTTCACAGGGCGGCGAATCTTCACGGAGTTTTGTGAATCCAGCGGAAGGATTATGCGGCTGTCATTGCGGATTTTCTGCGGCGGACGAGATCCGGAAGTTCAAGGGCCTTCTTGATGACGGAATAATCACTCAGTCGGAATTTGACGCCCAGAAGAAAAAGCTGCTTGGTTTATAGCAGAGAAGCCCCCTTCGAGATTGTGAGGGGGGTAATTTTTTGGTAAACTACAGCACTATTTATCACAGTAAGGAGAATTTTATGAATCAAGAAATTCACAGCAATAACCTTGACGACATACTCAGCTTCTGCGTCAACCTCAGCCGCCACATGATAGTCAGCGGAGCAAATCTCGAACGCGTTCATCTGGCCGCAGAAATCATCTGCAAGTCATACGGACTAACGGACGTAAGCATATACCTTCTCAGCAATCATATATCAATCAGCGCAATAGACCCCGAAGGGCATTACTCATCACGTCAGGCCTCAATCCCTCCTTCAGGCATTAATCTCGAACGCTTGAGGAGCCTCAATCAGTTATCCTACAAAGTTGCGGAGATTACCCCGACTCCCAAAACGCTGGCGAAGATGCTTGAACGTTCCCTAGTTGTGAGGGAGTACCCGGACTGGGCGGTCCTTCTCGGCAGAATAAGCGCGGTGTTCTTCCTGTGCCTGATATTCGGAGGGTCCCTGCCTGAAGTCGTCCCAATAGCTGCAGTAATCACGTTACTACACTACCTTATGCGGATATTTGAGCGGGCTGGGCTGGATAAGATAGTGAGCAACTCATTAATCATGTGGGTAGCAGTCTCACTGGCAATAGCATTCTTCTACTCCAACTTCAACAATAATCTTGCTGTCGTGTTAATCAGCGTGTCGATGCTGATGATTCCCGGCATACCGCTTGTGAACGCAATGCGAAATCTTGTGTGCGGACGTGAGAACAATGGGATTCTCCAGATGATAAAGATCTTAATTGAGACGATGGCACTGGGTTTGGGTATCTATGTGGCACTGGCGATGTTCGGGGGGTTCGATGCACTCAACAGCACGGTAACAGTTCCGTTGACGAATCCGGCTCTGCTGGTGGTGTACTCATTCTTTGCGTCGATGAGCTTCGGTGTGGTGTTCGGGATTCCGCCGAAGGACTTGTGGTTAGCGGGGCTTGGCGGGGCACTCTCAAGGGTGGCGATAATCTTGCTGCCGACGTTGATACACATGAGGTTCTTCTACATGACTTCTGCGGCACTTGTTGCGGCAACGTACGCTGAAGTTTTGGCGGTGAAGAGAAGGCAGCCTTCGACGTATTTCGCTTACCCGTCGATTATTCCGCTGATTCCCGGGGATTTGTTCTTCTACGCGTTGTCTGGGTTGTATTTCGGGGACAAGGCCAGGGTTGAGACTAACGGGATTAACTGCCTGATCTCTCTTGCGGGAATGAGCATGGGGTTTGTGTTGAGTTCGACGGTGTTGCATTACGCGAGAAGGATTCGCTTGCAGTATTAGGCATAGAGATTCCCCCTGTCTTTGGTGTGAGGGCAGGGGGGAAATTTCACTTCAGGAAGTCGAGTGCACACCCAGCTAGATACTCAATCCCGAAGTTGAAGCACCCTTCATCAGGGCAGAACTTCGTGTTGTGCAGCATTGCAGTATCCTCAACCCTCACTCCCTCAGGACGACACCCAAGCCAAGCCATCACCGCAGGACGTTCACGAGCAAAGAACGCGAAATCCTCAGCCGTAAGGTCGGGCTGTCCCGGAAGAACCACTGCCTCATCACCGAGCCTCCTCCTCACTGCCTCACACGCTACCCCCGCAAGCCCAGCATCATTCACCAAAGGGGGATAACCCTTCACGTACTTGACCTCACACGTTGCCCCGAACCCCTCAGCGATCCCTTGAGCCGTCCGCGAAATCAAGGCCGGCATCCTCTCCTGAACGTCTGGGCTCAGAGTCCGTACAGTCCCCTCAAGTTCCACGCAGTCGGGAATAACGTTGTACCTGTAGCCGCCGTGAATTGTCCCTATCGTCAGAACAGCGGAGTCCAACGGTGAGACCGACCTCGAGATTATCCCCTGAAGGCCGGTGATTACGTGAGAGGCAGCCACAATTGCGTCGAGTCCTTGGTCGGGGCGTGAACCGTGCGCAGTTTTTCCCCTCACAGTCAGAAATATTCTGTCCGAAGCTGCCATAGTTGCTCCCGAACGTATTGCGATTTTCCCGGTCTCGTAGGCAGGCCACACGTGAAGCGCGAACAACCCATCAACGCGGGGATTCTCCAGAACTCCATCACGAATCATTCCTGGAGCTCCTCCTGTGGGGTTGAGTTCTTCGGCGGGCTGGAAGATGAATTTCACGTTCCCCCGCAGCTCCTCGCGCATTCCGGCCAAGACACAAGCTGCCCCCAAGAGCATTGCAGTATGTGTGTCGTGTCCGCATGCGTGCATGACCCCGGGAGTCTGTGAAGCATAAGGGAGTCCTGTAGCCTCATCCAGCGGCAGTGCGTCCATGTCCGCACGGAGCCCCACAGTACGTCCCTCACATTTCCCGCGCAAAAGTCCCACTACACCATAGCCCCCAACGTTACGAGTTACCTCAAGCCCGAGAGACTCTAGGACACTCGCAACAAGTCCGGCGGTGCGTTCCTCATGCTGTGAAAGCTCGGGGTGTGAGTGAATATCCCTCCGCCAAGAAATTACCTGCTCCATAAATTTTTCTGCGTACATTCTCATCACCTCATCAAGATTTGATTCCTCATAATGATATACTCTTTCTTCATGGAGGGGTAAATTATGCAGCACAGAGAACAACAAATAATAAGGGTTAGTATTATCGGAATCATCACCAACATTCTTCTTGCGGGGTTCAAGTTCGTCGTCGGATACCTGTCGAACTCAGTAGCTATCACCGTCGACGCTCTCAACAACGCAAGCGACGTACTCTCATCGGTCGTTACAATAATCGGCACAAAGTTAGCGGGCCGTCCAGCCGACAAAGCTCACCCATACGGACACGGCAGAATAGAGTACCTCACCGCAGAAATCATCTCGGCAATCGTCCTCTATGCAGGAATATCCGCCCTCATCGAGTCCGCCAAGAAGATTTTCGCTCCCGTCGAACCCGAACACACTGCGGTGAGTCTTACGGTCGTTGTCGCCGGCGTTGTGGTGAAGTTCATTCTTGGCCGCTACGTCAGCAGGAGGGGCCGTGAGTTGTCCTCCGACGCTCTCAAGGACTCAGGGCAGGACGCATTGATGGACTCGGCGGTGTCCTCAACGACTCTGCTCGGGGCTCTGGCGTTCTTGTGGCTTGGCCTGAATCTTGAGGCCTATCTAGGAGCGTTCATCTCAATCATCATCATCAAGGCGGGACTAGAAATGTTCCGTGAGACCACCAGCAAGATTCTCGGTGAACGAGTCGAGAGCGAAATAGCAAAGGCAATCAAGGACTCAATCTGCGAGACTGAAGGAGTGTTCGGAGCGTATGACCTGATTCTGACCAACTATGGGCCAGACAGCCTCATGGGTTCGGTTCACGTTGAGATTCCCGACACTTGGAGGGCCGATAAGATTGACACGGTCAGCAGGGAAATCACACAGAGGGTCTACGACAAGTATCACGTACTCATTACGGCAATCGGTGTGTACTCTCGCAACACAGGAGACGACGAGGTCAAGACTATCCGCAGCGAAATCACGAGGGCGGTGATGTCCCAAGAATACGTGTTACAGATTCACGGGTTCTACTGCGACGTTGTGAAGAAGGAGATACGCTTTGACATAGTGATAGATTTTGCGGCTCCCGACACCGAAGAAGTACAGCGCAGAGTCTCCGAGAGCGTCAAGGCACTCTACCCTGACTTCACGATAATTGCACAGCCCGATTCAGATTTTTCTGATTGAGACGGTGCTATACTTTCCAGACAACTACACATCAAGGAGGCAACACCATGCCCTATTTAGCCATGCAGGACAACACCAAAATCTACTACGAGGATTACGGCAAAGGCGAGACTGTACTATTCGTTCACGGCCTCAGCTCCTCACACTTTGAGCTCAGGAACTTTATCGGCGAGTTCAAGAACGAATACCGCTGCGTATCCTACGACCACAGAGGCCACGCAGCTTCCGACCGTCCCGGAATCCACATGAACGTCAAGACCCTCGCACAGGACTTGAGGGAACTTATCGAGTACCTTGACCTACGGGACATCCACATTATCGGACACTCAATGGGAGCCGCAACTATTTTCAATTACGTTGACCAGTTCGGCTGTGATAGGCTCAAGAGTATTACTGCCGTCGACATGACCCCCTACATGCGCAACACAGTGTGGGAGGGCGGAATAGGTCAGGGCAAATGGACCGATGAGGACTTCATGAAGGACCTTGACCTGATGTTTGACGACTTGGGCCGAGCTAACTGGCGAATCTCTGCGGAGATGATGACTCCCGCACTCGCCTCAACCCCAAAAGCATACGTCCCGGCAATGTGCACACTCTTCGGGAAAGGGCTTGACCCTCTGACCGTAGCGTCATTGTGGTACTCGCTCTTCAGGACCGACCAGAGACCAGCAATCAGCAAGATAACTGTACCGTTCCTCTACGTAATGCCAGAGACCCCACTATACTCAATGGTAACCGTGAACTTCTACAGGGACAACGTGAAGGGTAAATTCGTCCTCGAGAAAGATTTTCCCGGCACAACTCACTTAATCCTCATGGAGAAGCCACACGAGACCGCTGAACGTGTGAAAGCGTTCCTGAAGTCATAGGAGGTTCACACATGAAAGCAGTTATGACCGTAACCGCTCCCGACCGCGTGGGAATAATCGCCGGAGTTTGCTCACTTCTCGCTGATATGGGAGTGAACATCCTCGACCTGAGTCAAACAGTAATGCAGGGCATCTTCACAATGACACTCCTTGTGGACACTTCAACATCAACTCACAACTTCGACGAGATCCGCACTGCCTTAATCAAGCGCGGGGAGAATGAGAACCTCAATATTCACATTCAGAGGGCAGATATTTTTGACGCTATGCACAAGGTGTAAACCATGCTCGATATTTCTGACATAATGCAGACGGTCAACATGATTGACCACCAACACCTAGACATACGCACAATCACTCTGGGAATATCGCTGAATGACTGCGCGCACCCCGACATCAAGACTTGTGCGGGGAAAATCTATGACAAGATTTGCAGGAAGGCCGGACACCTAGTGGAGATTGGCTGCGAAATCGAACGCGAATACGGAATCCCAATCATCAACAAGAGAATCTCAGTTACCCCGATTGCCCAAGTAGCTGCCTCGTGTGAGAGCGAGAATTATTCCGTGATAGGGCAGGCTCTCGACCGTGCGGCCAAGTCCTGCGGAGTGAACTTCATCGGGGGATATTCCGCGCTGGTCCACAAGGGCTTCACTGAGGGCGACAAGAGACTAATTGCGTCGATTCCCGAGACCCTCGCGGAGACTGAGTTAGTGTGTTCGTCGGTCAACGTTGCAGCGACTAAGGCCGGTATCAACATGGACGCAGTTGCCCTGATGGGACGGATCATCAAGCAGACAGCCTACAGGACCGCAAAGAATGACGGTCTAGGCTGCGCAAAACTCGTAGTGTTCGCCAATGCCGTAGAGGATAATCCCTTCATGGCCGGGGCGTTTCACGGAGTGGGTGAGGGTGAGTGCGTGATTAACGTCGGGGTATCGGGGCCCGGTGTGGTGTGGCGGGCACTGCAGGACGTTAAGGGGAAGAGCTTTGACGTTGTCGCAGAGACCGTGAAGCGTACGGCTTTCAGGATTACGAGAATGGGCCAAGTTGTAGCACAGGCAGCGTCTGAGAGATTGGGTGTACCGTTCGGAATAGTTGACTTGTCGCTGGCACCCACACCGGCGCAGGGGGACTCGGTCGCTAGGATTCTTGAGGCTATGGGGCTGGAGACCTGCGGGACTCACGGTACGACTGCGGCACTTGCCCTCCTGAATGACGCGGTCAAGAAGGGAGGGGTTATGGCTTCCGGGCACGTCGGGGGGCTCTCGGGGGCGTTTATCCCAGTGAGCGAGGATGAGGGCATGATTGAGGCGGTGAAGTCGGGCGTTCTTGGTATCGACAAGCTGGAGGCTATGACGTGTGTGTGTTCCGTTGGGCTGGACATGATAGCTGTACCTGGAGACACGAGCGCGGAGACCATCAGCGCGATTATTGCGGACGAGGCGGCTATAGGTGTCATCAACAACAAGACTACAGCAGTGAGGATCATACCTGCTCCGGGAAAATCCGTAGGGGATTCTGTGGAGTTCGGTGGGCTGTTGGGGAACGCTCCGGTTATGAGTGTGAACAGTGCTGGCAGCGGGGAATTTATCGCGAGGGGCGGAAGGATTCCTGCACCAATCCACAGCTTGAGGAACTAGGATTTTTGCACAAACGGGCGGGGCAGAATCAAGAAAGATATTTTGTCCGGCCTGTCCTCTATAATATTCGTATACCACTTAGGAGGATTTGCGGACATGAACATTTACGACCAGATAAAGCATGATATTGCTCAGGAGTATTACCAGAACAATTACTCGAACGACGGCCAGAGATTCGTAGCGTGGTACTTGAGGAACATTTACGGTCTCAATACCGCAATAGCTAAAAGCTGCATCACTGACGGGGCAGGAGACAAACAGATTGACGCTGTATATATCAATGAGCAAGAGCAGACAATCTATATTGTTCAAGGTAAATTTGTCCAGAAGGGGAAACTTGACTCCAAACCACTTATGGAGATTCATTCAGCATGGCTTCAGCTTAAGGATCCCCAGCACCTGCAGGAAAATGCAAATGATGCCCTTGCAGGAAAGGTCAACGCAATATCCCAATGCCTAGACGAAGGTTATGATATATGCTTTGAGCTGATAACAAATTCAGAGTTAAGTAAACAAGCTCAGAAAGACCTTGAAATTTACAGGAGGGAATTCGAGGACTGCGACACACTGAATGCAAGTCTCAAAGTTCTTGACATCAATTCACTTAACACGCTGTACAATGAATTTCTGAACAAGAGGTCGAACATAAATCATGATTTCACTCTCGAACAAGGCAGGTACATGGAAGTGAATGTGTCGGGGAAAAAGGCAGTCATTGCTGTAATTTCCCTGCGTGAGTGCTTGAACATTCCAGGCATTCAGGACGGCTCATTATTCCGCAAAAATGTCCGTCAGTCTTTGGGGAAGGGCTTAAAAGTCAACAAGGAGATAGCTGACTCACTAAGAAATAATCCCAGAGAATTTTTCTTCCTGAATAATGGCATTACAGCTATATGCTCCTCAATCAATATTCATGACGGAGTTATGAGTGCAAAAGATATGAGTGTAGTAAACGGCTGCCAGTCATTAACTACAATATTCAACAATGGAGAGTCGTTGAGGAATTCTGAGGGCGGATACATTGTATTCAGATTTTATGAGATCGCGGAGAACGAAAAAGCTGACATGATCAGTACGTCAACAAACACCCAGAACAGAGTCAGTGCTAGGGATTTATGCAGCAATGACAAGCATGTTCTAGCCATCAAGAGAGACTATGAACATTGCTATACGGATGGACAGTTCATCACGAAGAGGGGAGAAACTCACGAAGCTGGAAAAAATCCGTTACACATTATAGACTTGGGCATACTAGGCAAATTATTACTAAGCTGGTATCTTCAGAAGCCCACAGGAGTAAATGATGAGACAAAGATTTTTGGTAAAGAGAGCTTCAAACAGTTATTTCACCGTCAGTATACACCTGAGAAGATACAGGCTCTCAATGAAATATATATGGCTATCCTGAAGGTTTGGGAAACAAAGGACAATCCGCTTGAGTTCAATGATACACTTTTTGCACGCAAAAAACGCGCACTATTTTTCCATGTATTTGCGGTAAGTGCCTTGTTCTGCGTTGTGAATAAATCGCAGGATAACACTATCCCGCCTCCTGATATAGCCTTGACCCTAATGAAAGATGGCGGCATTCTTGATGAGGTCGTTCAAGTATCAGGAGACTGCGTCAATGAGGCTTGTATGAGTGCAGCAGATGAAGCAAAGGAGAAAGATGAAATTTTCGACATTCTGAAATGGCTCAAGTCAGCTTCTGCTATAACAGCTGTGCGTTCTGAGATAAGGAAAGCCTTTAGACCACATAAACAGGACGACACTATAGCGGATCTTAAGGAAAAACTGAAAATGTCAAAGCGCGACTTTGAACCCGTCCATATCGGAAGCTAGAATCATGACGGAAGCAGGAATACTCTTTGTCGTAGTACTCGTCTCGTGTGCGGGACTCCTTGCCGGCCGGAAAGTCCACACAACTTCCGACTTCCTCACGGGGGGCGGAAGGGCCTCAACCCTCCTGACTACGGGAGCATTCGTCGGGACACTTCTCGGCTCACAGTGCACACTAGGCACAGCACAGCTCGCTTTCACGTTTGGGCTGTCCGCTTGGTGGTTCACGCTCGGGACGGGGCTCGGGTGTCTGTTCTTGGGAATGTTCTACGCACTCAGGCTCAGGCACTCGGGGCACACTACGCAGTTCCAGATTATTGCCTCAGAGTACGGCTCACTCTCCGAGAAGGCCGGAGCAATCCTGTGCACAACTGGAACGTTCATAAGCGTACTTGCTCAGGTTACGGCGTGCATAGGCTTCATCATGGCACTATATCCTTCGGTGAACGCCCTCACTGCCTCAGCACTCACAATGATATTCATGTGCCTCTATATCGTCATGGGCGGGACTTGGGGTGCGGGAATGGCCGGTATCGTCAAAGCCTCCCTGCTCTACGTCTCGTGCATGGCCTGCCTTGTGATTGTGCTTGTGAACGGCGGGGGGTTCCCGGGAGCTGAGGACCTGCTGTGTTCGGGTCAACTTGGCCAAGCTCTGACTCACGAAGAGTTCTCGGCACGCTACCTCTCGATGTCCGCTCGCGGAGTCCTCAAGGATTACGGCTCATGCGTCTCACTGATTCTGGGGATTCTCTCGACACAGACCTACATGCAGTTCATCCAGAGCGCGAGGGGGGACCGTGAGGCTAGAAGGAGCTTGTTTGCGGCGTTCGTTCTTGTGCCTCCTGTGGGGATTGCCGGAGTGTTCGTGGGATTATTCATGAGGGAGCACTACATTCTTCAGGCAGAAGTGAATGCTCTTCTCTCTGCGGGACTCCCTGTGCCGAACTTGCCAATAATCGCCAACACAATTCAGGTCTTCCCGATGTTCATAGTTAATCACGCTGCACCTGCTTTTGCCGGAATAATGCTCGGGACTCTGCTGGTTACTGTGATAAGCGGCTCATCCGGCCTCCTCTTGGGAATATCAGCAATCCTCACCGAAGATATTTTCCCCGTCAGAACTCACAAGTTATTCTTCTCTCGCATGATGATAATTCTCACGCTGATAGTTGCCTCAGTGATTGCTAATGTCTTTCCTGCTCAGGCCATTAATGATTTGGGCTTCCTGTCTATGAGTCTGAGGGCCTCCGTAGTGTTCATGCCTCTCACGTGTGCTCTGTGGCTGAAGGGGCGGGTGAACAAACGCTGTGTCTTGGCCTCGATCATTCTCGCTCCCCTGTGCGCGATTGTGTCGGTGGTGCTGAGGCTGCCAGTTGAGCCATTGATTGTCGGTATGGGGGTGTCAGTAGTCTGCTGCTTGTTAGGCCTGTCTTGAACTCCATGAACGCCTCGAATGTACAATGTCTCCAGAACCACGGACACCCTCCCAGACACGAGGCTTTATGTTTGCAGGACAGGCAGTATTCAGAGGGCAGGTGATTCAGTGAGTGCAGTATTGATTCGTATTTTTTCTGGCTCTTGAGGTTCTCAAATTCAGAAGACGTGGAGAAATCTTCGCCAAACTTCCCTAGAGCATCGTCGGTGAACATATCACAAGGAAACAAGTTTAATTTTGTGTCAAACACCAAGCTGTTGCCGTGATAAATATAGCATGGAGCAGCTAATTTCCCTTCCAAGTCTGCTAGCTGCTCTTCCGTGTAGACGCACAGAGGAAAGCTGAACTCTATCCACCATTCACCTTTTGTTATCTCATCGAGGCGCCCTCTTTGGGCAAGAAATTTCCCGGCTAAGGCTGACGGATTATGTAAACGCAAGTACTGCAGATCCTTCACACCAGAAGTCCAATTATCGATTACGAACGTGAATGAAAATTTCCTCGCGCCTGACTTATACGCATTCTCGACAGTATCGCAATAGGTTTCTGCATTGTTCTCCGTAATGACCATAGAACACGTAAAATCTGCCTCAAGAACGGATAAATTATTGACTGCTTTCAATTGAGGCTTCAAACCATCCCGACCTGTTACTCTGAACCATTCTTGTGGATCTCTTCCCTTCAGTGATACATCAATATAGCCCAGCCTGCAGTCAAGTAATTCCTTGCAGAACTCGTAATTTTCGAGCAGAATTCCGTTAGTTGCGACTGTCGGTATCATCTTGTGAGGCCTGCTTGTTATGTAGCGTAGAATATCTGCCAGGCGCGGATACAATAGAGGTTCTCCCCCCGTGAAGACTACATAGCGTACTCCGATCTCGCTGCAGAAGTCTATTATGCGCTGAAGAGAGCCGTAGTCCAAATAATTATTTACGTCGTAGCCATCTTTCTTCGCGAAGCAAAAGTTACATCTGAGGTTGCAGCCATGAGTCAGAGCGATGATGCATTGATTGATTTGATTAGACATTTTACCACCTCATTACAAGTTATATATAGATGATAGGGGATCTCTGAATACGTTTGAAGTCAGACCCTGCGAAACAATTTTTCCACCCTTAATGCCTCCTAACGTTCCAAAATCTATAACGTAATCAGCAACATTTCTCACAAAGTCTATATTGTGTTCGATGATTATTGCTGTCTCGTGTTTTTCCTGCAAGTTAATCAAGTTCTTCACAAATTTTGCCGTGTCTGTATCATTAAGTCCTGTCGTCGGCTCGTCGAAGATGTACAAGTTATGCCCGCCTAACGGAAGCCCAAGTGCTTTGGCGAGTTTGATTCTCTGAGCTTCACCTCCTGACAGGCTCATAGACATCCGGCCAAGCTGAATATATCCTAAGCCAAGACCTATCACGCTGCCGAGAGTCCGAGAAATTTTCTTGCTGTTTCTAAATAGTTCGATGACTTCACAAACAGGGGCATCAAGTATCTCTTGAATATTCTTATCCATGTAGCGGACAGACAAAACATCTGAGTGAAATCTCTTGCCTCCGCATTCAGGGCAAGTTATGTAACAATCCGGCAGATAATTAAGCTCAATCTTCTGCAAGCCTGTTCCTTGACAACACTCACAGCGTCCTCCGCTTACATTAACGCTGAAGGATGACGCGTCCAAGTTCAAATCTCTCGCTGAATCAGTCTGTGATAAAAGAGTTCTGATCTCGTCGTAAATATCCAGATAAGATATTACTAAAGATCTGGGATTTTTGCCTATGGGAGCTTGATTCACTTCTATAACGTGCCTTATCTCCTCCCAGCCTAAAAAAGTTTGGCAACAGAATGTGTTTCTTCTCCTGAGGCACTCTGCAATAACTTTTACGAATGAAGATTTGCCAGCTCCTGAAACACCCGTGATGCAAGTTATTCCACCTATTGGAATACTCGCGTTCTGATTCTTGATGTTCCTGAAGTTAATATTGCCCAGCGTGAAAAACTTATCGAGTCTTCTATCAGGTTTACGCAGAATTTGCGAATGCCTTTTCCTATCTTGAATAATATAGCCTCCCTCAGGACCTCCTGCCGGACCTAACTCTATTACCTTGTCCGCCGAAGAAATATACTGCTTGTTATGCTCGATTGCTATAACAGTGCCGCCGCTGCTGATTAAATCACGAGTTGCCCTGATGATTCCTGCAACATCCCTGAAATGCAGCCCCCTGCACGGCTCATCAAGAATATAGAGCAAGCCTCTTAGTGAGCAGGCTATTTGTGAGGCTATCCTGATCCTCTGCTTTTCTCCGCCGGAAAGAGACGGGATACTACGGCTCAGGCACAAATACTCCACATTAAGATTAATCAATGGCTGAAGCCGTATTATTATGCTTTCTATGACTTGGGAAACAGCTTCCCTTTTGTCTGAAGCAATATCTTCGTAACTGAAATTCTGCAGCCATTCCCTAAGTTCGGACAGTTCAAGTTCTTCGGCTTCACTGAAATTAAGACCGCCCGCTCTATAAGCCAGAACTTCCGGCCTAAATTTCTTTCCACCGCAGACATGACAAGATACTTCTTCCACGTACTTGACTGAAGAATTATGATTCAGCTCTTCACGTATGCTCGCAATTGCACCGCGCAGGAATATATTATGCTGTTTCCTCCTCCTGCCGTCTTTATAGACAATCTTGCAGACTATCCCTTCATCAGAGTACAGTAATTTATCGAGTTCTTCTGTTTCCAAGTCCGAGACTCTTTTATTAATGTCAATGTTGTAATAATCACATAATGCCTGCAAAGTTTTCTGCTCCTTGCTTTCTTGACCACCTCTGAAGAAAAGTATTGCCCCGTCCTTAAGCGTTTTGCTTCTGTCGGGAATAAGAAGGCTCTCTGAAACCGAGAGTTCTGCACCGAGTCCGCAGCAATTCGGACAATATACTTCAGGATTGTTGGCGGAGAAGAAATTTTCCGCTGTGCCGGGATTCAGCAGTGCAAATAATCCCCTGAGGTAATAAGTAATCTCCGTTACTGTTCCTACTGTTGAGCGCGGATTGACGTTGTAATAAGTTTGGGAAATGCTTAGTGCAGGGTAAAGATTCTCAATCATTCCTACACGAGGCTTGTCCATCATTTTCCGGCCGTAAAAATTCCCGGTCATCCCTCCAAAAAATCTACGCTGGCTCTCAGCAAAAATCGTATCGTACACCAATGAAGATTTCCCGCTCCCAGAACAGCCGGTTATACACGTGAAAGAGTTCAACGGTATCTGAAGGTCAATATGCTTTAGGTTATTCTCGTGAGCATCCCTGATGATAATTGCATCCATAGCTGTTAATTTTTGCGCGGGTCATTGCGGCCGCCCTACAGTGAAAATCGCTGATCCTAAAAATGTCTCCGCTGTTCTCGTTAGCGTTCACCATCATGCAGACCGTACAGTAACCTCTATCTTCGCATGATACGCACTTAGGAAAATCTCTGCGCTTAATTTGCCGCAAATATCTCACTTCCGAAGCTTCTTCCCATATTTCCCGGATAGTCTGAGTCCGCAAGTTCCCAACTTTCTTGGATTGCCAGCCTGCACAAGGGAAAACATCACCATCAGCAGAGACACAGAGATAATATCTGAATACGGAACATATAGGCGAGTCTCCAGTCAGCAAATATTTTTCCCTGGCCGTTTCGCGCAATGAACTTACATAATCTGCTGAAATCTGCTTGTCTATTACTACACTAAGATCATCGATTGACAAACGATTTACCAGATTCGTATTAGAGTTGTCATAACTTGCAAATATCACATGATTAACCGCCGCAGGAATATTATTCGCTCCAGCCCATTCGATTACGCTGCTGAAAGAGTCTTTGTTGTGCTTCATAATCGGACAAGAGATTTGTAGATGAATCCCCTGAGAGAGAAGTTTAAGCACTGCCGATTTCGTTTTCTCAAAGCTCCCCCTAAGCTGAGTAATAGAATCATGAACATCGGCATTCATGGAATACAACGATGTCTGTACTGACAACATAGGATTATTTGCCATCTCCGCAATGATTTCTCTTGTCAGCAGAGTTAAATTTGTGAGTACGTTCACTGACAAGTCAAGCTCTCTGCTTCTCCTGAGAAAGCTAAGAAATTCAGGATGCATCATCGGTTCTCCGCCTGAAAAAGTAACATTGATAATATTCATTGCTCTGCCTTCTTCAAGAATCTTATAGAGCAGTAAAGGATCTATTAACTTATTCTTGTATCCATGAGGAATATAACAGTGCAGACACCGTTCATTACAAAGGGTTGTTGTCTCCACGTGAATACTCCGCAGAAAATTATACGGCTCGCTGATGTAATCTTCTGAAACAGCAGACGCGAAATTATAACTTCCATGACCAAAGCTATTACATGCTTCGGAAGATTCTCCGCAGCACAAATAGCCCTCACTTGCCAGATATATGAAGAACTCAAGGGTATCCTGCCTCAAAGTCTCGTAGTCTACATCTGTGAAAACTTTTATCAGCTTTCTCACTATTGAGTCCAAATCCTGAGGAGTCCTGCTCAACATTCCGAGCATAACCGATCCGCTTTCAGAGATATATTTTTCTCTCACCGACAAATTATCCTCATTCAGGAAACGGTAACCGAACATAGAATTATCCGTGAGGTATCCGAACTCTGTGTACTGTCTGAACAGAATCCTATCGTTCAGTCTGAAGAACATTACCTAAGCCTCCCCAAAATACAAAAAAGGTACAGCCAAAAGCTGCACCCGCACCTGCTAAAAACTACGCTCTGTTATTACAAGGCCTGCCAGACGGACCGCTGCCACACTTAGCAAGTCCTACAGATCAGGAGTAACCACAACCGGCTTACGGTATTTCATACATTAACACCTCACAATCATAAACTTTTAACTAAGTATATGTATCTTACAATTAACGTTCACTCATGTCAGCTTGCCTAATCATTAATTTCTGAAAATCTCTCCTCATGGTAAATCTCTCCGGCCAAGTCCTTCCAGATTAACCCCTCATCATTCAGCATCATATATCCATGCCTCGTCCCGTCCTTCGGGATTGACACAGAACCCGGATTGACATACATATTCCCCTCACCGAACACCTCCCATGCAGGAATATGTGTGTGCCCGTGAAGCAAAATATCTCCCCTCGCGAGCGCAGGAGGCCTCTTCGTGCTGAACACGTGCCCGTGAGTCGCGAACACTACCCTTCCTCCAACATACATCAAGCAATACTCCGCCATTATCGGGAACTCCAGCATCATCTGGTCAACCTCACAATCACAATTCCCCCTCACACACATAACCCTTCCCTTAATCCCGTTGAGCATCGCAGCAACTTCTTTGGGTGCGTAATCTCTCGGCAGATCATTTCTCGGCCCGTGATAGAGAATATCCCCGAGCAGTAAAATTCTCTCCGGCCCCTCACGCTCAAACGCCCTCAGCATCTCCCGGCAATAATACCCCGACCCGTGAATGTCCGACGCTATCATTAAGTTCATTCGTAAATTCCTCCCTTAGTCATAAGTTATAGTATAATGCATAGAAAATTTTTGCGATTCATTTCGCGTAGGAGTGTGTAACTTTTCCATCATGAGCAGCATAATGGATACCATCATGTACTACAACGGAATAGTCAACAGCTTCGTCTGGGGTGCCCCTGTACTGATTCTCCTCGTCGGTACGGGCGTCTACCTCACGCTTCTGCTGGGTGTTCCTCAGTTCAGGTACTTCTTTGACGCAATGAGCGAAGTGTTCAGCTTCCGCAAGAACAGCAGCGAGGACAAGTCAATATCCTCATTCGCTGCAATGGCTACGGCAATGGCGGCCACAGTCGGAACGGGCAACGTCGCCGGTGTCGCAACAGCCCTTCACTTGGGAGGCCCGGGAGCTCTTGTGTGGATGCTGATTTCTGCAGTGTTCGGCATGTGCACAAAGTTCGCAGAAGTTACGTTAGCCGTCCACTACAGGCAGAAGGACGCTCACGGGGACTGGCGCGGGGGCACAATGTACATCCTCGAGAAGGGTGCCGGTGAAGCTCTAGGCTCTGGGTTCGGTGCGTTCTTGGGTAAGGTCTTGGCAGTACTGTTCGCACTGTTCGCGTTCTTAGCGTCATTCGGAATCGGTGCGGCAACTCAGGCGAACTCCGCAGCAGAAGCTATGTCAATGGGCTGGGGGGTCAACCACCTCTACAGCGGTATAGCTATGGCTGTCCTTGTGGCTCTGGTAATCGTAGGCGGCCTCAAGAGCTTATCTCGTGTAACAACGCTTGTAGTTCCCTTCATGGCGATTTTCTACATCGGAGGAGCTGTCTATATCCTCGTGATGAATGCCTCACAGCTTCCCGGAGTGGTCTCCAACGCCCTGCACTTAGCGTTCAACAACCCTCTTGAGACATTGCCCGGAGCCCTCGCAGGCTGGGGAGTGAAGGAAGCCGTACAGAGAGGTATAGCCCGCGGAGTGTTCAGCAATGAAGCCGGTATGGGTTCCGCCCCTATGGTCCACGCTACGGCAAACGTTGAGCACCCGGTACAGCAGGGGTTCTACGGAATCTTTGAGGTGTTCATGGATACGATCGTAATCTGCACAATGACCGCATTAGTAATCATGACGACCGGGACTCTCACGGGTTCACCTGACCTCACGGGAGCCCAGCTCACACTAAAGGCCTTCGAGAACGCTCTAGGGACTCCGGGAAAATACGTGCTCTCGATAGGGCTATTACTCTTCGCTTTCACGACAATTCTCGGCTGGTACTGGTACGCAGAAACCGCAGTAACTTACCTGTTCGGTATCTGGTG
>JAFPZI010000056.1 GCA_017417365.1 Synergistaceae bacterium | reverse complement strand
TGAAGTAATGAGTGAGGTATACAGCTCTGGTGAAGGTATCGGGGCTGTATATTTTATGCTATAATCACGAAAAATCCATAGTAAGGAGGTTTACATGAATGAGTGAACTTGCTATAATTTTCGCAGTTCGCAGTTCGCAGTTCGCAGTAGCCTAGTCTATCCCAAATTATCCCATCAGAATTATGTTGTTGTGTCTTCCTTCACGGGAACGGAGGGCAAGGCATGATCAAGAAACTTCTTAAGGCTGTTCTTCCCGTCTCTGTCTGGAATTTTCTGAAAAGCGTCAAGAAAACTTGCAGGGTTATCGCTGTCAGGTTGAGATTATTGTTGTCCCTTCCCCTGAAGAAGAAACTTGACAGAATAGAGATAGGCTTTCATGTGGCCGAACACTGCAACCTTAACTGCGCCTATTGCGATAACTTCTCACCGCTGGCAGAACCAGAATTTATTGACGTTGAGGAGTTCAGACGCGACGTTGAACGCATGGCCTTATTGTTCAAGGGAGAATGCGAACGTATAAGCCTTCTTGGGGGTGAACCGCTTTTACACCCCAGACTGAGTGAAATAATCGATATAGCCCGCACAAACTTTCCTGAATGCCGCAGATTGAGGCTCCTCACGAACGGAATATTATTGACGCAGCAGAAGCCATCATTTTGGGGACAATGTCATGATAGAAATGTTACTCTCGTCATTACGCATTACCCTATCAATATTGACGTGGCCAAGATAAGGGAGCTTGCCGAAAAATTCGGTGTTGCTCTGGAGTATTCGAGTATGACAAAAGACGAGTTCCTCAAGGAGCCAATTAATCTATCTGGGAATGGGGACTACAGGAAGAATTTTGCTCTATGCTCGAGGGGGAATAAGTGCATAATGCTGGGGCATGGACATTTATTCACGTGTACATTCGTGTCCAACGTGCATCACTTCAACAGGAAGTTCGGCACCAATATTCCAGTTACTGAGGCCGACTATATAGACATCTACAAGGAATCTGACGGTGAAAAAATTTTGCGCAGGCTCGCTGAACCGATACCGGCATGCAGATTTTGTGATATGAACTTCCAGTCTGTGGAGTGGCGCAGGTCAAAGCAAGATATTAGTGAATGGGTGTAAATGAGGGCAAAAGGTAAATTTCTCCAGCCCTCGTGAATGCGTTACTGTCTGGCCTCTGAGTCAAGCTCCTCAACTTTGGGTGCTGCCTCATCCGCTATCAACTTCCCATCCCGAAAGCGCAGCACCCTCTCACTCCACGTCGCTATCTCCGGCTCATGCGTAACAAGAATCACCGTTATTCCCTGTTTATGCAAGCCCGTAAAGATGTTCATGATCTCTACCGTAGTCTTGGTGTCAAGATTCCCGGTCGGCTCGTCCGCGAGAATTATCGGTGCCTCACCAACAATCGCCCGGGCAATTGCGACCCTCTGCTGCTGCCCCCCAGACATCTGCGAAGGCCGGTGGTGCAATCTCTCACCAAGCCCCACACGTTCCAGCGCGTGAATTGCTGCCTTCCTCCGTGCAGAACCCCCCACACCACGATAGAGCAGCGGAAGTTCTACGTTCTCCACTGCGTCAACTTTCGGCAGAAGGTTGAACCCCTGAAACACGAACCCTAATTTCCGGTTGCGTATGTCAGCCAGTTCGGCCTTGCTCTGATTCTTCACGTTCACCCCGTCAAGCTCATAGTGCCCCGAAGTCGGTACGTCAAGGCACCCGAGAATGTTCATCATCGTCGACTTCCCAGACCCCGACGGACCCATCACGCACACAAATTCCCCGCGCTCAATAGTGAAGCTCACACCGTCCAACGCGTGAAGCTCAACGTCCCCAGTCCTGTAGACCTTCACCAAGTCCTTGACCTCAATTATGCTCATCTCGGACCGCCCCCCGGACCTCCCGGACCTCTTCCGCCTCTCCCGCCTCTTGGCCCCCCGAATAACCCGCCAGTAGTCGTCGTGGCCGTCGTAACTCCCGCCTGAGCGTTCACAACCAAACTCGTACCATCCCGAAGCACAGGCCTCGACTGCCCGGACTCCTCAGCAACAAGCTCAACGTACCTGCTGTCAGTGATCCCTATCTTCACGGGTACGGGCCTCATCATGAAGCCGTTGCGTTCCGGCCACAGAGTCCCGGTGTCGAGAGTCTTGCGCCGTGTGAGAATCTCGCGGTCAAAAGATATTGTGTTCAGCAGTCCTTCTGGAGGCGTGAACCTCAAGGCAGCTACGGGAATCCTCAAGACATTAACGGCCTTCGCGGTCTCTATCGATACGTTTGCGGTCATCCCGGGCTTGAGCTTGAGTTCTGGATTGTCCACGTGGATAATCACCGTGTACGTAACTACATTGTCGCTCGTCGTCGGGGCAATCCGTACCTGCACAACCTTTCCCCTGAACGTCTCGTCCGGGAACGCGTCAACCCTGAACGTTACGTCCTGCCCTTCCGCTACAGTCCCGATGTCGGCCTCGTCAACTTTGGTCTCTATCTTCATGCTCGTCAAGTCCTCAGCAACTTTGAACAGCGTCGGTGTCTGGTAACCTGATGCTACGGTCTGCCCTGCGTCAACTTTGCGGTCAATGATTACTCCGTTCACCGGTGAAGTTATCCGTGTGTAGTTCAGGTTCGTGCGCGCGCGTTCAACTGCTGCCTTGCCCTGAACAACACGTGAGCGTGCCTCCTGAAGTGATGCCCTCTTCATGGCCGCGTCAGTCTCGCTGGTGTCGACCTCACTGCGGGCTATGAGCTTGCGTGCGAAAAGTTCCCGGTTGCGTGCTAACTTTCTCTCTGCGTCGGCTAGGGAGGCCTGAGCACTCGCTACGGCAGCTTGATACACTGCTAGGCTGGCTTCGGACTCCTTCAGGGTAAGCTGCAGCACCGACGGGTCAATCAGAGCGATTAACTGCCCGGCCTTGACACGTGAATTGAAGTCAACGTAGATTTCCTGAATTTTTCCCGAGACCTGAGTCCCTACTTCGACAACACTAATTGCGTTGAGTTCACCAGTTGCCGTAACCGTCGCGAGAATGTCCCCGCGCGTGATTTGTGCAGTCGTGAGGCCGTAAGTTACCGGCTCCTCATGGATGAAGTAGTAGTACCCTCCGTAGCACAGCCCCGCGAAAATTGCGAGGAGAAGTAATTTCTTGAACCCTGCTATCATGTTCTCACCCTCCCGAGTATCGTTAATTTCTCTGAATCTATCTCTATGTCGTCAGCGTTGAGCCTCCCCAGAGGAATTGATTTGTTGGTGCCGTGATAGTCGCTCCCTCCTGAGATGAGTAACCCTTTGCGTTCTGCCTGACTGACGAGCCATTCACATTTTTCGGCGGGGTATTTCGAGTACCAGCACTCCAAACCCTCAAGGCCAAGTGCCATAAGTTCACCGAGAGCCGCCGTGAACCTGTCCTGAGTCAATTCACGTTCACCCTCACCCCCCAAAGGATGCGCCCACACAGGGATTCCACCAGACGAGAGAATCGCTCTCACTGCCAGACCGGCAGCTATCCTGTCCGTTCCTGTCCTGCACTTGTCGATGAATTTCGTGATTGCTTCCTGTCTGGACTTGGCCAAACCCTTAGACACAAGCATATTCGCCAAATGGGGCTTGCCCACGCTCGGGGTCGCGAGGAGTGCGGCTATTTCCTCATGAGTGAACGTGATTCCGAACTGACTGCGCAATAAGTCAATACGCCTGTGAAATTTCTGATGCCTCAAATCGTCCCCAGTCCTCAGAGCCTCCCGAAAGTCCGCGTTGTTCTCGTCATAGTTCAGGCCAAGAATGTGGCACTTCTCCCCTGAGTCCGTCCTGCACGAGAACTCTATACCCTGAATGAAGCCCATTCCCGAAGGCACAAGACACTTCACGGCCATAGCTCCCCTGATCGTGTCGTGGTCGGTTACCGCAAAAATATTTATCCCGGCCTCACGGAGATTCCTCACGAGTTCCTGCGGTGAGTCCGTCCCGTCCGAAGCCGTTGTGTGAATGTGGAGGTCTACTCTGCTGCCCAACCTTGAACCCTCCCAGAAATCTCCGGCGGAAGATGCCCCAATGCCTCGTCGAGATTGGCCCGGGCAGTCTGAGCGTCATAGAGTGCCTGATAGTATGAGTACCTCGCCGTTGCCAGAGCAGACACAGCGTCGCTCAACTCTAACGGAGCACCCACACCGACTTCATAGCGTCCTTGTGCGAGGCCCAAATTCTCCTCAGCGTACTTCATTGCGGCCTCTGACGACTTCACACGGTCGATTGCGTTGGTCAGGGACAAAGCCGAACTCCTAACGCTGTAGGTTATGTTGTTCCTGAGGGCCTCAACGTCAGCGTTTGTCTGTGCGAGCTGTGCACGTGCCTGCTCTATGGCCGCGTCCCGAGTCCCCCCGTCGATTACTGGAACGTTCACGCTCAAGCCGGCCGTGTAGTTCGTTGATGCCTTCGAGGTCTCACTGTTGGTGAAGGTGCTCCCGACTGAGCCGGTTATCGTCGGTGAGTGGGACCGTGCAGCGTCGGTTACCGAGAGTTCCCCGCCCCGAACGTCGTGCAATAACTTCAAGTAGTCGGGCCTGTCCCTGAGTGCCGCAGAGATTAACGCGTTAACGTCATCGGCAGGCTGAGGCAATAGCAATTCCGTCGACAAAATCACGTCAAACGGTCCGTGAATGTCCGTGCCAATTGCGACCCTCAAGGCCTCCTGTGAGACCAGAATATCATTCTCTGCCTTGAGGAGTGAGACTCTTGCGCTTGCCACGTCAGATTGTGCTTTGGTTACCTCGATGAATGGACTGTTGCCGACTTCGTAGAGGCCTTGTGCTGTCTTGAGGTGCTGCTCTAAGTTCGTGAGCTTCTCGCGTTCTACGTCCCTGTTGAGGAGCTTTAGGACTAGGTCATAATAGGCTCTCTTGGCGTTGGCGGCTACGGTAACTTGAGTGCTTCGGGCGGTCTCCTCTGAACCCCTGAGGCTCTCTAGGCGAATCTCCTGCTGTAACTTGTTGCGGCCGGTGTCGTAGAGTAATTTCGTGGCGGTGATTGAGAGTGTCTCTGATAGGTTCCTGCTGTCCCATTGGTCATAGTCTCCAGTGTAGCGCATTGACCCGGAGATGTCGGCTTTGACACGTGTTGCTGCCCTTAGGGTTTCGAGCTGGGCGGCTATGCTTTGGGTTGCACTGCGGGCTTTGGTGAGCG
>JAFPZI010000055.1 GCA_017417365.1 Synergistaceae bacterium | reverse complement strand
CGACATTCACCCACAGACCGCACTAACACGAATCCTCTCACGCACAAAACACGACAAGTTCGAGGACGAAGGCCTAACCCTCATGCGCAAGGTGTCGGACAGCTACAGGGAACTAGCTCGTAGAGGAGAACTCATGCGGATAGACTGCGAGGGCCTCAATGAGGGAGAAGTCTTCACGGCGATAACCACAGCCCTAGAGGGAGTGAGTGAGCTATGGCAATCCAGATAAAGCGTTCAGGCAGCGACCCTTCACCCACCCCACAGCACAGGGTAGAGTCGTTTGGCGGGGGCGGGAGCAATTCGGGTTCACACACGGCACCGGCGGACTCAGTTGGTGCACCGTCAGCGTTCACGTTTGAGGCAGCAATGGAGTCAACGGAGCTTGAGGAACTCCTAGACCGGCTCTATGAACTCTCGGACAGGCTGTCAGTTTTCCCGGGAGGCCGATTAATCGAGGAGTACAGGAACGTATTAACGGAACTCTTGAGGCGTGCGGCTAAGGGCTTGAGGATAAAGCGTGATATGCGCTGGCGTAAGACTGACCGCAAGATGTACATAACGATAGAGCGTGCGGAAAAGGCTATGGACGAACTGGAAGAGGCATTCCGTTACGAGGGCGACAGGACAAAGGCACTCTCACTCATGGAGGAAATCAAGGGTTGTCTGATCTCACTGCTAATGTAACGTGGCGGGAAATCCTCCGAGAGACTGAGGCGGGCAATATTCCTCACTGCCGGGCAATCTCAGCACCACAGAAATACCATCAGGAAATCATAGAGGCCTTATCCCCCATAATTCTCGGTAGTAACAAGCCAGCACACCCCGACCTGCTCATAGCTGGAACTGCCGACAAAGCTCCGCCCATAGGGGACCCGGAGAAGCCCAACTACACTGGCTCCTGCAGGTGGCTCATCGAGAACATAGCCCTAATGCCCGTAGAAGCCCCGCGACGCTTGGGGGTAATCCTCAACGCCGACAAATTACTACTTCCCGCAGCAAACAACCTCCTAAAGCTCGCGGAAGAACCTCCCAAACACGCCGCCTTGTTGTTCCTCATGGAGGACGGAAGGTTATTCCTGCCCACACTGAGGAGCCGTTCACGCTTCAGCGCAATCACCCTCAAGGACGACCTGCCCCCGAGAAAGCCCCCCAGTACTGACGGTGAGTGGTTGACGTGGTTAGCGGACACCCGCAAGGCCGGAGACTCTGACGGGGTAATCTCTGACCTTGAGGCTTGGGCGAATTACTCCGTGAGCGCGAGGGACTTCGTGAGGGCGGGACTGATTGAGCGGCTGAGACTGATTGCGGCCAAGAAAAATCTATCCGTACCGATGCTATGCGACATGATAATACTGACTCTAAGAGAGGGATTTTCACAATATGAATCTATACTTGACGATTTACGGTAAGCCCCGCTACTTGGGGTTAGCCAGAATAAGCGACAACAGCAATTTTCTAGACGGAGACAAACCACGCTGGGCAGTTCTCAGGACACCACGAGGCTACGAGATGGGGCTACCCGGCGGAGTCTTGACCCCAGAACAACAGGAGAAATTCCGCGACTCTGCCTCAAAGTATGAGGAGAGCACAGAAGCAATGCTGCAGGATGTGGACTTCATCCGGGCCGCAGACTCAGAGGACATAGAGAACTATTACGACTGCAAGCACGAGGAGACCGAAGCACTTTACCGGGCTCGCGACATTCTGGCCTCCCACAGTCTGGACATGAAGCTAGTTGACGTTGAGTTCATGTTGGACCGCAAAAAGTTCTTCCTGTACTTCACGGCAGAACAGCGCGTGGACTTCCGTGCGTACGTCCGGGACTTGGCCCACGAGTTCAGGACGCGGATAGAGATGCGGCAAGTAGGAATCCGCGACGAGGCCCGAATCGTGAGGGGCATAGCCTCATGCGGTCGGCCTTGCTGCTGCGGTTACTGGTTACGTGGATTTATGCCCATAAGCATTAAGATTGTGAAGGAGCAAAGATCCGCCCTCAACCCCACGAAGATTTCTGGTCTCTGCGGAAGGCTGATGTGCTGCATGTCCTACGAACAGGAAGCGTACTCTGAGCTTTGGTCAAAACTTCCCGGACCCGGCGCGAAGATCAAGACCGAACACGGTGCGTACGTCCTCGAGAGCCTCGACATAGGCCACGAACAGGTGAATATTCGCTTTCCGTCCGGGCGGTTGGTGCCAGTGAATATTTCTGAGTTCCCGGACTTCAGGGAGACAGTTTTACGCGGTGAGGAGTGGGGCGAGGACAAGGAATTAGCGGCCAAGAAGAAGGCAGCCGCAGAACGTATGGCTATGCTAGAGAGGCGGAAGGAACGCCAGAGACTCAGGGCAACGGCTCGAGTGGCTCGACTTCGTGCGGAACGTACCGGCCACACCGACAAGCCCCGTGAGGCTCCCAAGTCCCGCAAGTCCCCAAAGCCCGTCCAGCAAGCCCAGACCACCCAGCCCAAGCGCAGGAGGAACAAGAATCATTCACGGAGAAATTCACCGCCTAACGAGTGAGATTCTTGACAAGTTTTTATCGGCGGGGTAATATATCACCCGTTTTCACAAATCTTGCGTAATGGTGGGTTGGCCGAGTAGGTCGAAGGCGCTCGCCTGCTAAGTGAGTATAGGGGCTAAAACCTCTATCGTGAGTTCGAATCTCACACCCACCGCCATTATTGCACAAACACTGCGGCAGTAGCTCAGCTGGATAGAGCGAAGGCCTACGGAGCCTTAGGTCGTGGGTTCGAATCCTGCCTGCCGCGCCAATATCGATAACAATAGAGGCGGTTGCTGAGTTAATCTGCGGGCCGCCTTTTTTGCGCACTCAAGCTACGGGACTCAAGCTACGGGACTCAGGCTACAAGCTCCGGGATTCGCGAATGGCCGTCAAGACTCTCGGGGATGAGCATAAAATTTTTAGACGAGGAGAGATTTGCACGATGAGAAAGATTTTGACCTGCGTAATAATTCTTGTTATGGCTTCGGCAGCATTCGGGGCACCTGCTGCGTTCAAGCTCGGGGGGACCGGACCTCTTACCGGCGGGGCAGCGATTTACGGGATGGCCGCGCGCAACGGAGCACAGATAGCCGTTGACGAGATTAACGCGATGGGCGGAGATATTCGCTTCGAGCTCCGTTACGAGGACGACACCCACGACGCAGAGAAGGCCGTCAACGCCTACAACGCCCTCAAGGATTGGGGAATGCAGCTGTCGTTAGGGTCAGTAACCTCGAAGCCCTGCGAGGCAACGGCAGCCGAGAACTTTGCGGACAGAATTTTTGCCCTCACCCCTTCAGCCTCAAGTGCAGCCGTAACTGAAGGCAAGGATAACGTGTTCCAGATGTGCTTTGTTGACCCCAACCAGGGAACGGCAAGCGCGCAGTATATCGCCAGCAAGGGATTGGCCAAGAAGGTTGCCGTAATCTGGAAGAACGATGACGTTTACTCGAAGGGTATTCGTGATACGTTCGTGGAGAAGGCACCAGAGGCCGGCCTCGAGATAGTCAGTGAGACCACGTTCGCTGACGGCAACGACACGGATTTTTCCGTACAGCTCACGGAAGCCCAGACCAAAGGCGCAGAATTGGTGTTCCTGCCCATGTACTACCAGCCGGCGAGCCTCATTCTCGCACAGGCACAGGCAATGGGTTACGCTCCGAAGTGGTTCGGTGTTGACGGCATGGACGGAATTTTGACGATGGAGGGTTTCGACAAGTCATTAGCGGAAGGTGTAATGCTCTTAACGCCGTTCAATGCTGATGCTAAGGACGAGAGGACCCAGAAGTTCGTGGCCGAGTACAAGAGGAGGTTCGGTGAGGTGCCGAATCAGTTCGCAGCCGACGGTTATGACTGCGTGTACGCTTACTGCCAGGCACTAGCTCAGGCCAAAGCCACACCCGATATGGACGCGGCTACGTTGTGCGCAAAGATGATTGAGCAGTTCACAACGATGACGTTCAACGGGGTAACCGGCGAGAACGTGAGGTGGTCCGCCAACGGAGAAGTTACGAAGGACCCCAAGGGAATGGTAATCAAGGGCGGCGTTTATGTCGGACTTGACTAATCGGGACTAAGACAAAACTATACGGGGGCAGTTCTGAGAGTTGCGGCCATTGATGAACTTCTCAGGCTGCCCTTTTTTGTGTAAGGAGCTGTAAACTTTTCACAATGATATTCTTGAACTACTTTATCAGCGGAATCAGTCTTGGGAGTATTTACGCGATAATTGCGCTGGGCTATACGATGGTCTACGGTATTGCTAAGATGCTGAATTTCGCTCACGGGGACGTTATCATGGTCGGGGGCTATATTTGCTTCTACGCTGTGGCACGTTACGGAATGAACCCGTTCTTAGGCGTGGCAGTAGCTGTAGTTGGCTGTACCCTTCTCGGAATAATCGTAGAACGTCTTGCGTATAAGCCCCTCCGTCAAGCACCCTCACTAGCTGTGTTGATTACTGCAATCGGAATGAGCTACTTTCTCCAGAATACTGCATTGCTCTTGTGGTCGTCGAACCCGAAAGTTTTCCCGTCAATTATCGAGCGCGGGTCGTTCAAGCTGTTTGACGGCAGGTTGTCGGTCTCACACGTAACGGTCCTGACTATTGCTAGCTGTCTGGTGATTATGGGAGTGTTGACGTTGTTCATCAGCAAGACACGGCTTGGTAAGGCAATGCGTGCGTGTTCTGAGGACAAGGGGGCGGCTCAGCTCATGGGAATAAACGTGAACGCAACAATCTCGATGACGTTTGCGATAGGTTCGGGGTTGGCGGCGATTGCTGGGGCGTTGTTGTGTTCGGCGTACCCTACTCTTATGCCCACGACTGGGTCATTGCCCGGGATTAAGGCGTTCACTGCGGCGGTTTTCGGTGGGATTGGGTCAGTGCCTGGAGCGTTCTTGGGAGGTCTGATGCTTGGAGTGATTGAGATTTTCGCGAAGGCCTATATCTCCAGCCAGTTGTCTGACGCAGTGGTGTTTGCGGTGTTGATAGTGGTGCTGCTAGTGAAGCCTTCTGGGTTGTTGGGGCGGAATATTCAGGAGAAGGTGTGAGCTATGACGATGAAAAGATTAATCAACCTCAAGCGTGCGGAGGCCAGAAAAATATATCTCACTTATGCCGTAGTGATTGCTGCATATATTATCTGTCAGGTGATGAGCAGCACAGGGCTATTCAGTTCGTCGATGCGGGGAATGCTGGTGCCTATTTGTGCGTATATGGTTATGGCGGTCTCACTGAATCTCGTTGTGGGGATACTCGGTGAATTGTCGTTAGGCCACGCTGGGTTCATGTCTGTGGGTGCATTCTCTGGGGTTGCTTCGGCAATACTCATGCAGGGAACAATCACAAATGCTCCCTTGAGGCTCGCGCTTGCGATGGTGATAGCTGCCATTTTTGCGGCAATAGCTGGGTTCCTGATAGGTATACCCGTCCTGAGGCTGAAGGGCGACTACTTAGCAATAGTTACGTTAGCGTTCGGGGAAATCATCAAGAGCATACTGAACAATTTTTACTTGGGCATGGACTCCGAAGGTATTCAAATCAGCATGATAACCGATACAACGAGGCTCCTCAAGGGCGGGCGGTTAATCATCCGCGGGCCTATGGGGATAAGCGGTATTCAGAAGATAGCGACGTTCACAGCGGGATTCGTCCTCCTGATGATTGCGTTGATGATTGTGTTCAACCTCGTCAATTCGCGTTCAGGGCGGGCGTTCATGGCCATACGTGATGACCGGATAGCGGCAGAGAGCATAGGCCTCGACATCACTAAGTATAAGATGATGGCGTTCGTGATGTCCGCAGCGATTGCCGGAGCAGCTGGGGCGTTGTTCGCGATGAATTACTCTACAATTGTTGCGAATAAGTTCGACTTCAACACGTCAATCTTGATTCTAGTGTTTGTGGTCTTAGGGGGGCAGGGCAATATGCTCGGAGGGATCATAGCGGCGGCAGTCCTCACGATACTTCCCGAGAAGCTCCGTGAGTTCTCAGAATACAGAATGCTTCTCTATGCCGTTGTGTTAATCGTGATGATGCTCGCGACCAACAACGCGGAGGTAAAATCATTCTTGGCCGGTCTAAATCCCTTCAGGCGTAAGGAGGCTGCTTAACCATGACCCGCAAGAAAACTAAATACGTTCCAGTTCCCTCGAAGTCAATTTTGCCGGAACGGGACGCTTCTCGTGCACCAGTCCTTGAGTGCATAAACTTGGGCATAACTCTCGGAGGGATTAAGGCCGTCGACAACTTCAACCTAACCGTAGGGCGCACTGAGATTGTCGGACTAATCGGCCCAAACGGTGCAGGCAAAACTACCGTGTTCAACCTCCTAACGAAAGTCTACCAGCCCACAACAGGGACTATCCTTCTCGACGGCAAGGACACTCACGGCATGTCCACAATTCAGGTCAACCGAGCAGGAATCGCCAGGACCTTCCAGAATATCCGCCTGTTCAAGAATCTCAGTGTAGCCGACAACGTCAAGGCCGCAATGAATAACGAGATGCACTACAACATGTTAAGCGCAATTCTCAGGCTGCCTAACTACAAGCGCGAGGAGATTGCCGCCCACAGAAGAACCCTCAAGCTGTTATCGATTTTCGACATGCAGGGAGTTGCTGACGTTCCCGCCGGGTCATTGCCTTACGGTGCACAGAGACGCCTCGAAATCGTCAGGGCACTCGCCACAAATCCTTCTGTGTTGCTCCTCGACGAACCAGCCGCAGGGATGAACCCATCAGAGACCGCCGAACTCATGGACAGCATCAGGAAAGTTCACGAGATGTTCCAGATTGCTATCATCCTGATTGAGCACGATATGAGCCTAGTTATGAACATCTGCGACGGAATTTGTGTGCTCAACTTCGGGCAGGTCATCGCAAAAGGTACACCAGACGAAATCCAGAGCAACCCCGCAGTAATCGAAGCCTATCTGGGACGCAGGAAGGAGGAGCCCAAATCATGAGTGAACCTGTGCTGAATGTTGAGAGCATCAATGTCTATTACGGCAGTATCCACGCGATAAAGGGTATATCTTTCGAGGTCTATGAGGGCGAAATTGTTACGCTCATCGGTGCAAACGGTGCGGGCAAATCCACAACTCTTAACACGATTTCCGGCCTCCTTCACCCAACAACAGGAAGCGTATCGTTCTTGGGTGAGCCTTTGGCCAGAGTCCAGCCGCACAAGATAGTCGAGAAGGGTTTAGCACAAGTTCCCGAAGGCCGTAGAGTTTTCGCACAAATGACCGTTCAGGAAAATCTAGAGATGGGAGCCTACACTCAGAAGAGCGGACTCGCTGAGGACCTCGAGAAAGTCTACTCACTATTCCCCCGCCTCAAGGAACGAATGCACCAGACCGCAGGCACTCTCTCGGGCGGTGAACAGCAAATGCTCGCAATGGGTCGCGCATTAATGAGCAGGCCGAAATTACTCATGCTCGATGAACCGTCTATGGGTCTGGCTCCGATTCTGGTTGAACAGATCTTCGAGATTATCGCTGACTTGCACAGGACAGGAGCAACTATCCTTCTGGTTGAGCAGAACGCACAAATGGCCCTGAGCATCGCCAATAGGGGCTACGTCATGGAGACAGGGCGAATTGTTACTACAGGTACAGGTAAGGAGTTGTTAGCTTCTGAGGCAGTAAGGAAGGCCTATCTAGGAGGCTGACAGAGTAAGCAAATCCCCCCGGCAAAACGTCAGGGGGATAAATTTTTCTAGCGTCTCTTGAGAATCACACACGCACAGGCCAAGAATATTATCATTCCCATTCCCAAATTACACCCGCTGCTGGTCTTCCCGTCGTCGCCGTTCACGTAGCTCAACGCGATATTCACAGGGTGTCCCCCGAGCTGCGTGCTGTCGTATTCCGCAAGAAGGCTGTTGTACCTCATATCGTAAATCAGGATGCTATCACCAAGTATGGCCATTAACATGCTGTTGTTCTCGTCAAAGAGTAACTTGCTCACCTCACCAACATAGCCGCTGGCAAGAATGATAATCTCTTCCCGTGATGAATACTGCTTGAGGGTGTTCGTGTACACGTCCCCTGAGACTGACTGCTCAACGTAGTAGAAGCCCGTCCCAGTGTCCCTGCATAATGCCCTAACCGGAGCGTCGGAACTCACGATAGAACGTATTGTGTTGTTCGAGATAACGTCAACTCCGTCATTGCGGGCAACGCCTATTCTCGTGTTCGCCAGAAGGGCCAAGTCCGAAGCGTCGGAGGATACAACGTACCGTTTGAAGCTGCTCACGTTCTCCTTAAGCTGCCCGTCAAAGCCGAACACCACGCTTAGTCCCGCGTCATTGTCGAGGCCGTAGAGCGCGTAAAGTCCGTAGTTCCACACGGCCATAGAGAGAATCTGCGGGGTGAATATGTCCTCGCTGGCTGCGAATGTGTAGGAGTTCGAGTAGGTGAAATCGGACGTGTAAAGCTCCGTTATCGTTGTGCCCTCAGCAAGGTATATCACTCTGCCGCGATTTGACCCAGCGATTAACTCAGTGCCGTAAACTCCCCCGAGACTGGCAACGCTCTTCACTGGTGCCGTGAGGTCGGAAGGGCTGAAGATTAGTGCGGAGTCCCCAGAAGTAGTTCGGTCCTCATTGCGTTTTACGAGGATAATTCGCGGCTCCGAGCCGTCCCAGTAAGCCGCCATCTTAGAGTCAGACCCAACACCAGCGTACTGAATCCCGCGCAGGTCAACGCTGAGATTCACAGTTGCCTCAATCAGTCCCAAGCTCCCGTCGGAAGTCTGGTACACAAGGTTTGCCCAAGAACTCGCAGGTATAAGCAGCATAATCATCACTGCCAGAATTTTTCTCATCAATATATCTCCCTTCATGATTTAGCGTCTTCTGTCGTGCCTGTCTTGCGTCCTGCCCAGTTCCCGCATTGTACGGGTAACTTTTGCGACAAGCTGTCTGTTCCCCCCGCTGTAGAGGCGAATCGCTCCCTCAATGGTCCCGGCCTTAGCGTAACACTCGGACAGAATACGAGTCCCAAAGAATATGTTCACTCTCGGCTTCATCAGGCCCTTAGAGCTCTTCACCCTGTGCTCCCGCTGGATTTCCTTAGCGTGGACCTTCCAGCGTACCTGCATCAGGCCATAATCCCCGCCTCTGGACACAGCATGGGCATTCACTGTGGACTCATGGACGATTAACGCAGCGATAACGTACGGGTCAATCCTGTATTTCTGTCCGGCCTCGAGGATGATTTGTGCGTAACTCTCCGCAGTCTTGGCCGATAGCGAAGGGTTCACACGAGTGAAGAGCGAGACTATATTTTTCGCGCGCTGATCCTGCCTGTGTGCCGCCAGAGAAATACTGCACAGGACAACCACAAGGGCTACTGCGCACAGGATTTTGCGCCTCATCACTTGCCCCTGCTGTGTGTGCGAAGAGTCGTGAGGCCCGGTTCACCGAGAACTTCTGTGCCCTTCCCGTAACGTGAGACAGCTTCACGCCACGTCCCGTTCTCGTCTGGTGAGTAGTCCCCGATGGCCTTGCGCAGTGCAGTAAGAGCTACGTACATTCCCCTGATTGCGTCGAGGTACTCAGTTCTCACGGCCTGATAGGCTGTCTGTGCGTTGATTAGGTCAATCTGTGCTCCCATGCCCTCAGCGTACATGAGCTCGGTTATTCTCAGCTCCTCCTCTGCCCGCTCAACCTGACGCTGTTTGTCCTGCTCTGTGGCTGAAGCGTTCTTCCAGTCGTTCATTGCTATGGTGATGTCCCTGCGCGTGGTCTCCCTGAGAGCTGCTAGGCTGGCTTCTGCTGCCTGAATCAGTCTGTCGGCGTTCATAGTGCGGTACTTGGTCTGTTTGCCGTCGTAGATTGGGATGTTCAGGGAGATTGACGCTCCCGCCTGATTGCTGTTGGGGGTTGCGGCCGCTTCTGGGTCTGCCCAAGGTGTGAACTGGAAGCCGAAATCAAGAGTCGGGGACATGCCTTTAGCCGCGAGTTTCTTGACGAGTTTAGCGCGTTCGAGGCTGAGTCTTGCGGCCCTGACGTCGGGGCGGTGTTCCAGAGCTTCGTCAAAGTTTAGGGCTATGTCGAACTCCGGGACGTGTAGCTCTTCGTCGACGGGCTCAACGTCAAGTCCTCCCGCCATGAGTGAGAGTTCTGCGAGTAAGTTCAAGTACGTGGTCTCTGCGGTTTTGGCTGTGGTCTCAGCGTCGACTACCTGAGCTTCACTCCTGACAATATCCAGTCTCGGCACTAATTCTTGATTGTACTTCTCCATAGTTACTCTGTGGTTCTCTGACCTCTGGAGGACTATTTCGCGCTGTAGCTTCATGTTTTCGCGGGCCAAAACTGCTGTCCACCAAGTTTCTTCTGCGGCGGCTATGAGGGTGTTTACGTTGTTGTCGAAGTTCGCTCGTGAGACCTCGTAGCCAAGAATGTTTTGCTGTTCGTTGAGGCCGTATGTGCCGGAGATGTCGATACGCTGAGTGAGTACTACTGCGAGGCTGCCTACGGTTACGTTTGACTGTCCTGACTGGCGGGTAACGTATGAGCCGGTTACTGTGCCGTGAATTGATGGCCTCTGGTTCCCGACGGACGCGAGCACGGAATAATAGTCAGCTTCTACGGTTTTGATGCTGGCTCTGAGGTTGTGATTGTTGAGGAGGATTTCGCTGATGTATTGCGGGAGAGTCATGGAGACCGACGCATAGGACGAAGCCGGAGGGACCAGCAGGAAGGTTAGGAGCAAGAATATTATTTGTCGTCTATGAGTATACAAGATAAGTTCACACCTTTTGTTAATGTGCTAAAAATTTGAAGTTATTATACTATAGGTAATGCTTGTAAATAGTCTATGGATATGATAACAAGATATTTTACTATTACAGGGGGTTATGAATTAACAGTAATGGAAAAGTTTGACACACTGATAGTCGGTGGAGGTCCTGCGGGATTGATGGCAGCAATTCGGGCCTCATCACTCGGACAGAAAACCGCAATCCTCGAGAAGAATCCCTCACTGGGAGAAAAACTCTTGCTCTCAGGACACGGACGCTGCAATTTCACTAACGCTCTCGACGACACTGACGCATTCATCAAGAAATACGGCGATAATGGCAAATTCTTGTACTCAGCCTTCAGCAGGTTCGGCCCTCGCGATACCCTAGTGTTCTTCGCGAATACCGGACTTGACTTCGTGGAGGAACGCGGCAAAAGAGTTTTCCCCAAAGAAGGCGGCAGCCAGAAAGTCCTAGACCGACTCCTCCTCGAGTGCAAGAAGGGGGGCGTTAAGATTCTCCGTTCGTCGCCAGTGAAGGCCGTAAAGTTCAAGAATCACCGCGTCGATTGCGTAATCACTGACTCCGACGAGTTCACCGCCGACAAATACATTATCGCGACCGGCGGAAAGTCCTACCCACGCACTGGCTCAACGGGAGACGGCTACACTTTTGCCCGGCAGGCTGGACACACCATCACCGAACTCTATCCGGCCTTAGTCCCAATCAGGACGCGTGAGACTTGGCCAAAACTCGCGAGCGGCTGCAACTTACGCAACGTCAGGCTTCACGTTCTCCTTGACGGCAAAGAAGTAGCCGAACGCTTCGGGGAAATGGAGTTCACGAATTTCGGGGTCTCCGGCCCAATCGTTATGGACTTAAGCTCTCACGTCCCAGATTGGAGCAACAAAGGAGGGGAATTAGTCTTCTCGTTGGACCTCAAACCCTCACTTACTCACGAAATCCTCACTGCAAGGGTAAAGCGCGAGATTGAGAAGTTCACAGGCCGCAGAAGATTCACCGGCCTCGTCAGGCTCTTAGTTCCCGCAGAAATGGTAAGGCTCATTCTTGAACTCTCAGACATACCTCACGACAAACCTATAGAGTACATTTCTGATGAGGAAATTGCGGACTTCGTGTCCCTCCTGAAGGATATTCGCATGACAGTTAACGGCCTTTGGGGCTTCAACAACGCCGTAGTTACCCGCGGAGGAGTCAGCCTCAAGGAAATTGACCCAGCCACTATGAGGTCAAAACTGTGCGATAATCTTTACTTCGCAGGCGAAATCCTCGACCTTAACGGGCCTTCTGGAGGCTTCAACCTACAAATTTGCTGGACCACAGGCTACATCGCAGGGAGCGTGAATGAATAAATGTTACTCGTAATCGACACCGGCAACACAACTACCGTCGCGGGCATCTATGACGGAGACGAATTGATTGCTCATTGGAGGCTCTCATCAATCCTCCACACGTCTGACGAACTCGGAATATACTTCCTAAATCTCCTCAGCACTAAGGGAATTTCACCATCGCAGATTCACGGGGCAGCCTTCGCAAGCGTTGTGCCGTCGCTGGACTTCTACATGACCGGCGCAATCCGTGAGTATTTCGGGGTCAACCCATTACAGGTCAACGCCCTCACTGATACTGGTATTCGCGTCCTCACCAAGACACCGCGCGAGGTCGGTGCTGACCGAATCGTCAACGCCGTAGCTGGCAGGGAAAAATACGGATGCCCCCTAATCGTTGCGGACTACGGGACAGCGATAACGTTTGACGTTGTTTCACCCGAAGGCGATTATCTCGGGGGAGCCATTGCCCCCGGCCTGAACTCGGGAATATCTGCGTTGTTCTCGAAGGCAGCTCAGCTCCCTCAAGTCGCGCTGAACGTACCTGAGAGCGTCATCGGCCGGAGCACCGTTGAGGCTATACAGTCGGGGATTCTCTTCGGGAACGCTGGACTTACTGACCGCATAGTGGAGATGATTCGCACTCAGCCCGGAATGAGTTCGGCTAAAGTCGTCGCAACAGGAGGCCACGCGGGACTTATGGCGAAATTGTCGCGGACTATTGATTACTCGGATAAGTGGCTGACACTAGAGGGCCTCAAGATGATTCACGAGCGGGTGAACGGGAAGTGATAGGGGGCCTCAGCCTTAAGGGTCCGTTGTGCCTCGCTCCTATGGCAGGTGTTACTACGCTGGCTGTGCGGGAATTTTTCGCCACTCACGGAGCGTCCTTGACACACACAGAGATGATCAGCTGTGCGGGGCTCGTCAGGGATAACGCAAAGACTTTCGACATGCTGAGGGTGTCTGAACGTGAGGAGGCCGTGATAGTCCAGTTGTTCGGCAATGATGACGCGCTCATAGTCAGGGGCGGTGAGGTGGTGTTGAGGGAGAGCGAGAGATTTTCCGCGTTCGGGGTGAACATGGCTTGCCCTATGCCGAAGATTACCCGCAACGGTTCGGGTTCTGCCCTCATGAGGAAGCCGGAATTGGCCGCAAGAATGGTGAAGGGCTTGAAGGGTCTTGGCCTGCCTGTGTGGGTGAAAATCAGGAAGTTCGAGAATGATACGGAGACGCTTAGGTTCATTGAGCTTCTCGCTGAGGCTGGGGCGGATAACGTTTGCGTTCACGGCAGGACACCTGCACAGCGTTACGAGGGAGTTGCTGACAGGAGGATTATTGCTGAGGCAGCGGGGAGGTTTCCGGGCCTCGTGGGTGCTAGCGGGGACGTTAGGACGGTTGGGGATATTGACGAATATTTGTCGTATGGGTGCGCTGTGGTGATGCTGGCTCGGGGGGGTGTTGCTGACCCGTTTTTGTTCGAGGAGTATGGCGGGTTGTTCAGGTCTCAGGAGGAGAGATTAACGGAGCTGTTGAACTTCTCGCGCAGGGCAGAAGAATTGTCTGGTGAGCACAGAGCGTTAGTGTTGCTGAAGAGGTTTGCGGGTAGTGTGTTAAGGTGTGTGCATGGTTCAGCGGAACTCAGGAGGCAGGCTATGACCGCAAAGTCTACACAAGAACTCAGGGACATATTGAGGGGCTCTTCAGGCCTCATGAGGAGAGATTAGGGCGTTGGTGTGCTAAGATTTGCGCATGGTTCAGCAACCCTCAGACCGCTGCAAGTCTTGATGGACTGCTGGACACTCTCAGACAAGGAGTAATCACTAATGACACAACACTACGAGTTTCACCCAAACGGTGTATGCTCAAAGCTCATAATGTTTGACCTCGAGGACGGCAAAATTCATAACCTACATTTTCTCGGCGGGTGTCCGGGAAATCTTCAGGCAATCAGCAGACTAGTTGAGGGAGCGGAAGCCAAACGTATTGCTCAGCTCCTCAAGGGCAACAAGTGTGCCTCACGCGGAACCTCCTGCGCGGACCAGTTAGCTATAGCTCTCGACGGAGCATTGGGTAGAGCGTCATGAAGATTGATACTCGTTACGGCAGCATTTGGGACGAACTCCCAGACGGAAAGCCCAAGACCGAACGCAAAATCCCCACAACTCAGCAGGAAGCCCGGGACTTCTACGAGGCAGCAGAGTCCAGCATTCACCGTTCACTGATGAAGACTTGGGACGGTCATAATGACATGCTGGCCAAGTCCGCAGAACTCCGTGAGACTGCCCGCCGTAAGAAGGCCGTAGAACTTCAGGCACAAGAGGCCCGTGAACGTCAGCGCGAATTTCTCGAGGCCCATTCATAATTCACTAACCTCTGCTAAAATAGTTCAAAATTTTCACACACAAAGGAGGTATATCTAGAAGTCAATTATAGTGTAATAAGGGACTCTAATCCGTAAAATTTTCGATTAAAATCACGAACGAAGGAGGTAGTATCTGCTACATAGGGTTAGAGGGTGGGGAGTGCACGTCAAAGCACTATAAACATCGTAACTTGATAGCTCACACAAGCGAATCACTACCGGTGGCTAGCCGGGAAGTCAAGCCTTCGGACTGTCAGACAAACTCAAGTAGCTTCGGCGAATGAGGACAGGTAGAACAAGGAATCATCTAGAAAGTGTATCTCACACACTATTACACTTTTTATGTAGCAGACACTTTTTCACTATGGCACGCGTTTACTACGAGAAAGACTGCGACATCAACAAGCTCACCGGCAAGAAGATTGCTATCATCGGCTACGGTTCACAGGGGCACGCCCACGCAATGAACCTCAGAGACTCCGGCTGTGATGTCATAGTCGGCCTCTACAAGGGCGGTAAGTCTTGGCCTGTCGCTGAGAAGGACGGCTTCACCGTTATGACCGTCAGTGAGGCCACAAAGGCTGCTGACATCATCATGATTCTCATCAACGACGAGAAACAGGCGGACATGTACAAGTCCGAAATGCTACCCTACCTCACCGAAGGCAAAACCATTGCGTTTGCTCACGGCTTCAACATCAGGTACAAGCAGATTGTCGCTCCTAAGGGCGTTGACGTGTTCATGGCTGCCCCAAAAGGCCCCGGCCACACCGTAAGGAGCCAGTACGTAGCTGGTAAGGGAGTCCCCTGCCTCGTTGCAGTCGAACAGGACGCTTCCGGAAAATGCCTCGACATCGCTCTAGCCTACATTGCCGGCATCGGCGGGGCACGCGCAGGAGTCCTCGAGACCACAATGCAGCAGGAGACGGAGACCGACTTATTCGGTGAACAGACTGTTCTGTGCGGAGGTGTCGTTGACCTCATGCAGTGCGGGTTTGAGGTTCTGTGCGAGGCTGGTTATGACCCAGTCAACGCATACTTTGAGTGCATCCACGAGATGAAGTTAATCATTGACCTTGTGAACAGGGGTGGAGTTGCCGCTATGAACTACTCGATTTCCGATACCGCAGAGTTCGGTGAATACGTCTCAGGCCCTCGCGTATTGCCCCACGAGGAAATCAAGGCCAACATGCGCAAAGTTCTTCAGGACATTCAGGACGGGACTTTTGCGGGACGCTGGATAGCCGAGAACAAGAACGGCCGCACATTCTTCAACTCCAAGCGCGACCAGCTCGCCAAGCACCCTATGGAGGTTATCGGCAAGGAGTTACGCGAACAAATGCTCTGGAAGGACGGCGGAGGCATCGATGACGTGTCGAAGTGATAACATCAAGGCTGGTGTTGACCGCACACCAAACGTCAGCCTTCTCTACGCTCTCGGCCTCACTAAGGAGGAAATCTCAAGACCCATAATCGGTGTCGTTAATTCCTTCAGCGAGGTCGTACCGGGACATATGCACCTCGACAAGATTGCTCAGGCCGTCAAAGAAGGGATTTACGCCGCTGGAGGTACTCCCATGATGTTCCCGGCTATCGCTGTCTGTGATGGTATCGCTATGGGACACGTCGGCATGAAGTATTCTCTGGTCTCGCGCGATTTGGTCGCTGACTCAACGGAGGCTATGGCGATTGCTCACCAGTTCGACGGCCTCGTCATGATTCCCAACTGCGATAAGAACGTCCCGGGTATGCTCATGGCTGCAGCAAGGCTCAACATTCCCGCTATCTTCTGCGCTGGAGGGCCCATGCTCGCTGGACACCTCAAGGACGGCAGACGTACATGCTTAAGCCACATGTTCGAGGCTGTCGGAGCCTTCCACGCGGGCAAACTCGATGAGGCAGGCGTTGACGACTACACAGAGAATGCTTGTCCGTCGTGCGGGTCGTGTTCGGGAATGTACACCGCTAACTCCATGAACTGTCTCACTGAGGCTATCGGCATGTCCCTACGAGGCAACGGCACTATTCCAGCTCCCTACTCAGCAAGAATCAGACTGGCTAAGCTCACGGGTATGCGCATCGTTGAGCTGGTAAGGCAAAATATCCGGCCAAGAGACATCATGACTCAGGAGGCGTTCAACAACGCTGAGGCAGTCGATATGGCTCTAGGGTGCTCCACTAACACTATGCTTCACCTTCCCGCGATTGCACACGAGGCAGGCGTTACTATTGACCTCTCTCACGCTAACTCAATCAGTGAACGCACCCCCAACTTGTGCCACTTAGCACCCGCTGGTGATACCTTCATGGAGGATTTGGACCGCGCAGGAGGAGTTTACGCCGTCATGAATGAGCTCGCAAAGAAGGGACTTATTGATACGACACTTCCGACCGTTACCGGCAAAACCGTTGGCGAGAACATTGCCCACGCTCACAATCTGGACCACGAAATCATCAGGCCCATTGAGAACCCGTATTCACCGACGGGGGGTATCGCCGTCCTGAAGGGTAACCTTGCTCCTGACGGGTGCGTGGTCAAACGTTCGGCCGTCGCTCCAGAAATGATGAAGCATGAAGGGCCAGCTAGAGTGTTCAACTCTGAGGATGACGCGATAAAGACGATTTACGCCGGGGGGATTAAGGCCGGTGATGTCGTTGTGATTCGCTATGAGGGACCCAAAGGCGGTCCGGGTATGCGGGAAATGCTCAACCCTACCAGCGCGATTTGCGGGATGGGGCTCGATACCAGCGTGGCTCTGATTACCGACGGGAGGTTCTCGGGGGCAACTAGGGGGGCGAGCATCGGGCACGTCAGTCCTGAGGCAGCTTCGGGCGGCAACATTGCTCTTGTCCGTGAGGGAGACACAATAGCTATCGACATCAACAGCTACTCCATCACTCTCAAGGTATCTGATGAGGAATTGGCCAACAGACGCTCAGAATGGACGGCACCAGAACCAAAGATTAAGACTGGATATTTGGCACGGTATGCTAAACTCGTTACTAGTGCCGATAAAGGTGCTATCCTAGAATAAGCTCTGCCCTCAGTCATAATTTCGGCTGGGGGCTTTATTCTGCCTTCACAACAGGAGAAATCATCGCAGACCCCTCATTGATACGTAATCATTCATGAACTGGCCCACCTCTTGGAAATCTTACGCCTTATTCAGAATAACATAGTATAATTTTCTGCAACTATACTTCCACATTGATTTAGGGGGCTGTGTATGAAACATTTTCTTATCTTCCCGATACTTCTCGCGGTGTTCCTCCTCGCTAACGTCTCTGAAGCCGGACAAGCTATCAACGTCAAGGTTCAGAAGGCTCAAGAAGGCACCATTGACAACACTAGAGAATACATCGGCACTGTTGAAGCAATTCAGCGCGTAGTAATCAAGCCGGAACTGTCTGCTAAAATCTCTAAGCTCCACTTCTCTGAAGGCTCATTCGTAAAGTCCGGAGCTACTCTCTTCACACTCGACAGCTCACAGTTCTCCGCTAACGTCGCCCTCCGCAAAGCACAACTCGCCAGAGCACAGGCTGCTCTTGACCGCGCTCAACGGTACATGAAGCGTCTCAAGGCTGCCGACAAAAGAAGCGTACCGGCCTCCGACATCGATACCGCTGAAGACGACATCAGGCAGGCTCAAGCATCAGTCGCTGAGGCAAAAGCTAACCTACAACTAGCTCAAATCGACCTCAACCGCACTAGAATTACAGCCCCGATTTCAGGCGTAATAGGAAGGGCAGGTTTCACTAAGGGCAATTACGTCAGCCCTAGCTCAGAATTGGCCGTCATCATCCAGATGAACCCCATCCGCGTACTCTTCTCCGTCTCGGAAGCGGATTACTCCTCTTGGCTCAAAAACTCTTACACCGCCTCCCTCACACTCGCTGACGGGTCTGCTTACGACGCAAGCAATACAGGCAGAATGGACTTCTCAGACAACACTGTCAACACTTCAACCGGCACTATCGCTATTCGCTGGAGCTTCGACAACGACAACAGCACCCTTCTTCCCGGCTCAACAGTCAGGATAACCCTCACACCACTTCAGGAACAAAGAGCCGTCATGATCCCTCAAGCCTCCGTGCTCGCTGACATTGACGGAAGCTATGTCTATGTCGTTGAGGGTGATACTGCTCACGTAAGGCGCGTTAAGTCTCTAGGGGTCTCCAGCGGCAAAACTGCTGTCGATGGCGTGAGGGCCGGTGAACTCGTCGTTGAGGGGGGCACTCAAATGCTCTCTGACGGCGCAAAAGTTAAGATACAGGATAAGTGATACTCAGAACATGTTCTCGAAATTCTTTATTCGGCGGCCTCGTTTCGCCATAGTTATTGCCGTTATCTTGATGCTGACCGGCGCGTTGTGCGCTCTCAGCCTCCCAGTAAGACAATACCCCAACATTGCCCCTCCTCAAATTCTGGTACTCGCCTCATACCCCGGTGCGGACGCTCAGACTATCGCAATGACAGTAGGCACTCCGCTCGAAGAATCTATAAACGGTGTCGAAAACATGCTCTATATGAGTTCGTCATCGAGCAACAACGGGTCTTACGCATTGGTCATAACCTTTGAGAACGGCACTGACTCCGACATGGCACTAATCAAGGTCCAGAACAAGATACAGCAGACTATTGCGCGCCTCCCTCAAGTTGTGCAGACTATGGGAGTGAGGGCAGGAGCTACAAGTTCGGGGTTCATAGGGATATTGGCGCTGACTTCACCGAACCAGACGAAAGATGAGCTGTTCCTGACGAATTACGCCAACAGCAACGTAATCAACAGGTTCAAGCGTATACCGGGCATGGGAGATATATCAATCATGGGTACGGTGTACAGCATAAGGATATGGCTTGACCCTGAGAAGATGTCGGCAATGGAAATCGGGGTGTCAGACGTTCAGGGAGCGATACAGAGCCAGAATTTGCAGGCCGCATTAGGTTCTGTTGGTGCAAGTCCGTCCGTCGGGCCTCAGACACCTATAGTGTACTCGATGATTGCTAAGGGGAGACTGACGACGGCTGCGGAGTTCGAGGAAATCATCATCAAGCGCAACGCCGGAGGTGATATAGTCCGCCTGAAGGACATAGCGAGGGTTGAGCTTGGTGCGGAGTCCTACAGCGTGAACTCTACCTACATGGCCAAACCTTGTGCGGCGTTCCTGCTGTCTCAGACTTCCGACGCTAACGCACTTGACGTTATGAACGACGTTAAGGCAGCTGTTGAGGAGATGAGCCGGAGCCTCCCGGAAGATGTGGAGTTCGCGATAATCTACGACTCTACGGACTTCGTGAAAATCTCCATCCGCGAAATCATCGAGACCTTGTTCTTGACCTTCTCGCTCGTTATCCTCGTCTGCTACCTCTTCCTTCAGAACTGGCGGGTTACTCTCGTTCCTACCGCAGCTATTCCCGTCTCACTCTTGGCCTCCTTCATCAGCCTCTCAGTCTTAGGCTACAGCATCAACACTTTCACCCTCTTCGGCCTCGTGCTTGTTATCGGTACCGTCGTCGATGACGCTATCGTGGTCGTTGAACGCGTCCTCTACATCATGGAGCATGAAGGCTTAGGCCCCGTTGAGGCCACAGAACGCGCAATGGTTGACGTAAGCGGGCCCATGATTGCTACTACGCTGGTCTTCCTCGCTATCTTCGTCCCAGTTACCATGATGAGCGGCATTACCGGACAAATCTACAGGCAGTTCGGCGTTACTATGTCCTTCGCCGTCGTGTGCTCCACGTTCGTCGCATTCACCCTCAGCCCTGCTATGTGCGCCCACCTCCTCAACAACGTTAAGCCCAAAACACGAGGGCCCTTAGCGTGGTTCAACAAGGCACTTGACCTCAGTACAGGCGGGTTCGTCAAGGTCTCCATGCTCATGGCCAAGAGCTTTATCGTCCTGTTAGTGTGCTTGGCGGGGTCGTGCGCTGCTTCGTGGTTCATCATGAAGAACACACCCTCAACGTTCATCCCAGATGAGGACCAGGGCGTGGTCATGGGCGTAATTCAGCTCCCCGAAGGCGCGTCCAGGCAGAGAACTACTACACTCGTGAAGTCCTTCCTGCCAGAAATAGCGAGCCTGCCTGGCCTCAAGAACAACATGGGCGTTGAAGGCTATAGCTTCATGGGGGGTGCAGGTGAGAACATGGGGCTGTTCGTAGCCGTCTGCGAGGACTGGAGCGTCAGGGAAGACCCCGAACTCAGCCAAGCAGCAATCATAGACAAAATTAACACCATAGCACGGGATTACACGGAGGCCTCAATCTTCGGGTTCGCTATGCCCGCCTTGCCCGGTTTGGGGGTGTCCAGCGGCATCAACATGAAACTTCAGGTTACGGGGAACTTTGACAGCGTGGAGCTCGAGAAGGTAGCCAAAGACTTCATCACCAAACTCACAGCCGCTGACGAAATCAGTTACGCTTTCTGCCCCTACACCGCGCAAACTCCTCACCTGTTCGTCGACTTGGACCGCGTCAAAGCTGAACGTATGGGCCTGCCGCTGTCGAACATATTCTCAGTGCTGGGGGCGTATTTCGGGACAAGCTACGTCAACGATATCAACATAGGCTCACAGATGAATAGAGTAATGCTCCAAAACGACTGGCAGTTCCGGGACGGTGCAGAGGACATAGGGCGCATAAGGGTCGCCAACATTTGGGGTGAACAGGTCCCGTTGTCGAGCGTTATCCGTGTCAGCGAGGTTACAGCCCCGAGAAACATTGACCGCTACAACCTCTACCCTTGCGCGGACTTCACGATAATGCCCGCAGAAGGCTACTCAAGCGGCCAAGTCATAGCGCGTGTTCAGGAGCTGGCGCGGGAACTTCCCGAAGGTTACGCTTACGAGTGGTCGGGGCAGACCTATCAGGAACAGAGGCAGGGCAACGAGTTCTTCATCATTGTCGGTGCAGCTGTGGTGTTCGGTTTCTTGTTCCTAGTCGCGCAGTACGAGAGCTGGTTAACCCCCGTAGGAGTAATGCTCTCACTGCCCATAGCGATTTTGGGCGCGCTTGCGGGCGTGAAGTTCATGGGGATTTCCACGAGCGTTTACACACAGTTAGGAATGCTCTTGCTTGTGGGGCTGGCAACGAAGAACGCAATATTAATCATAGAGTTTGCGAAGGAAGAACGGGACGTTAGGGGAGCGTCAATCCGTGCCTCAGCGGAAGAGGCAGCGCGTGAGAGGTTCAGGTCGGTGTTGATGACTGCGTTCACGTGCGTGTTGGGTACGGCACCCATGCTGTTTGCGTCGGGAGCTGGTGCAGTGAGCCGTGTCCATGTGGGTACGGTGATGTTCTTCGGAATGACTGTAGCGACGGTGCTTGGTGTGTTCCTGATACCGGGGCTGTTCGTGATGATGCAGACGTTCCGAGAGGGAGTGAAGGCCATGCTGGGAATGGGAGTGAGGAGCGACGATGACGACGAGGACTACGACGATGACGAAGACGATGAAGACGACGATTAGGCTTGCTGCGCTGTGTATGTTGCTGTGCGTGGGTACGAGTTTTGGCGGTGTGAGGTCGTCCGATGTTGTGAACACTGACTGGCTGGACCTAGTGAGGCGTTACACTTCCGCCGATGAGGTGAGCTATGAGGGGTCAAAGTGGGATAACCTAGTGAGCAGTTATTCAGGCACGAAGCCCGTCAACCCACTAGCTGAATGGTGGGGGGCGTTCGGTGATGAGCGTCTGACGCAGTTAGTGGAGCTGGCGTTCACGAACAATAAGGATATGGCAGTTGCGCGCGCCCGAGTACTTGAGGCCCGTGCGCAGGTCGGGGTAACTCTGGCTGGGATGTCCCCGAAGGCCGACGGTGGAGGGGGTGTAACGCATTCCCGAGCTTCCGAACACACCACAGGGGGAGGGAGCAGTACGCTCTACCGTATCGGGCTAGATGCTAGTTGGGAGCTGGACTTTTTCGGGAAAAAGGCTGAAGACCTGCGCGGGGATAAGATAGCCTTAGCGGGACAAGAAGCCTCGTTGCAAAGCGTGTGGGTGAGCCTGTCAGCGGAAGTTGCCACGAACTACATCAATCTTCGCACCCTGCAGGAACGCCTGAGGATTGCGGAGAAGAATATAGCAGTCCAGAAGGATATTTACGAGCTGGTGAAGTCGCAGTATTCGGCGGGATTACGTGATGAACTGTCTGTACAGCAGGCGGGTTACACTCTTGAGCGCACGAGGTCTGGTGTACCGTCTATAGTGCAATCAATTAGCGAGACCATGAACGCCCTAGCGGTATTGACCGGTGAAGTGCCCGGGAGCCTCAACGAATTTCTGTCTGTGGGGAATGATGAAGTGCCGTTGCCGCAAGTGGACATGACGCGTCTTATCGGGATACCAGCGGAGGCATTGAGGCAGAGACCCGACGTGAGAGCCGCAGAAATGACGTGGTTAGCGCAGAGTTCGCGCAAGAAGTCCGCAGAGAAAAGCTATTACCCAGTGATTTCGTTGTTGGGTTCTATCGGGCTTGAGAGCCTCTCGACGGGAAATTTTCTGGAGGGAGGGAGCCACACGTTCAGCATAGGGCCAAGAATAACGTGGCCAATCTTCAACAGCGGTGCAATCCGTAAGGACATCCGGATACAGTCAGCGCGTGAGGAGCAGTATTTCGCGGCCTACGAGGCAAGTATCTTGAAGGCTGTTGGTGAGGTCCGTAACGCCCTTGAGGCCAACGCACAGGAGGCGGAACGTAATATTTTGCTGAGGCGGGGACTGGAGGCAGCCCGTTCTGCGCTGGACATAGCGAGGGACAAATACATACAGGGGCTAATCCCGTTCAGCGAGGTACTTACGGCCATGCAGAGCGTGTATTCTCTTGAGGACGACTGCACGGTCAGCGACGGCCGTAAGATGATGAACGTAATAGCGTTGTTCAAGGCACTCGGCGGGGGATGGGAACCCTTTACGAGGCAGAAATAGTGTCGAACTGGCTCTGGTAAAGTTCCGCGTACACCCCGTTCATGGCTAGGAGTTCGTCATGTGTGCCGGTCTCTGCAATGTCCCCGTCCTTGAGTACCAGAATCAAGTCAGCTTTCTGGATAGTCGAGAGCCTGTGAGCAATGATGAATGACGTTCTGCCTGCCATGAGCTTATCAAGAGCCGCCTGAATAACTTTCTCGGTCCTTGTGTCGACTGATGACGTAGCTTCGTCGAGTATCAACACGGGCGGGTCCTTAATCATGGCGCGCGCAATGGTGATGAGCTGACGTTGACCGGTCGATAGGTTTGACTGCTCATTGATGACAGTATCCACGCCTTCTGGCATTGCCTTAATGAAGTACACCAGCCCCGACGCTTCGAGAATGTCATTGAGGCGAGCGTCAGAAATGCCTTCAGTCGAGTACACTATGTTATCCCTGATTGAGCCCTCGAACGTCCAAATTTCCTGAGGCACGAGGCCGATGAACTCGTGAAGGTTGCGCCTTGCCAAGTCAGCTATTGACACCCCGTCAATGAGTATCTCCCCCCCGTTGAGCTCGTAAAACCTCATGAGCAAATTCATCACGGTACTTTT
>JAFPZI010000054.1 GCA_017417365.1 Synergistaceae bacterium | reverse complement strand
CACACACACACACCATCATGCCAGCCTAATTCATAATCCACAATTTTTCGGACAAAAGTTAATTATAGCACATGTCCCGTTCTTTGCGGGAGGTGAGAGAATTGCTGTTTAACTCGTGGCAGTTCGCATTGTTCTTCCCGATTGTGTTCGCTCTCTATTGGGGGCTTCCTCACAAGTTCAGGGTTTACCTTCTCCTTGTCGCAAGTTACTGGTTCTACATGAGCTGGAACGTCAAATATGTAGTGTTAATCCTATTCACCACAATCATATCTTACCTCGCAGCTATCTTCCTCGAACGTTACCCGGCCAAGTCCGCGCGGAAAGTTATTCTCTCACTAACTCTCGTGGCGTGCTTGGGTGTACTGTTCGTGTTCAAGTACTTCAATTTCTTCATGGAGGCCTTAGCGGATTTATCGAACATGTTCTATTTTCCGATTCACCCGATGACGTTGAAGCTGTTACTGCCTGTGGGAATATCCTTCTACACTTTCCAGACGCTGGGGTATGTGATTGACGTGTACAGGGGGACGGTGAAGGCAGAACGAAACTTTTGGGTGTACGCGACGTTCATATCATTCTTTCCGCAGCTGGTGGCGGGGCCGATTGAGAGGACGAATAATCTTTTGCCGCAGATTAAGGCCCCTCACGAGTTCAGGTATGAGCAGGCCTCTTACGGGATTAAGCTAATGACGTGGGGGTTCATCAAGAAATTATGCGTTGCCGATGTCTTTGCGGTGTATGTGGATAGGGTTTTCGGGAGTGTCTATGACTTCAAGGGGTTCGCACTGTTGCTGGCGGTTGGGTTCTTCACTCTGCAGATATATTGCGATTTCTCGGGATATTCGGACATAGCTCGGGGGTGCTCGAAGATGCTGGGGATTGAGTTAATGGAAAATTTTCGGAGTCCTTATTTTTCCGGGAGTATTCGGGAGTTCTGGAGCAGATGGCATATATCGCTGTCTACGTGGTTCAGGGATTACGTGTATATTCCGCTCGGGGGTAACAGGTGCGGGAAGGTGAGGCACAACGTGAATCTTATGCTGACGTTCATAGTGTCAGGGTTGTGGCACGGTGCGAACTGGACATTTCTCGTGTGGGGGATGGTTCACGGGCTGGGTCAGGCGGCAGAGAATGCATTCCTCAGGCGGGAAGGTGAAGCTAAGGGATTTGTGCGTGCACTGAGGACGGCGGGAACGTTTGTGTTTGTGATGCTGGCGTGGGTGTTCTTCCGTGCTGGTAGTCTGAATGAGGCGGTTTATGTGTTGGGGCATCTCACGGCGGGAATAAGCAGCCTGAAGAATTACTTGTTTGTTGAGGGTGTGAATATTATCGATTTTCACCCGTTCGACCTGTTGAGCGTATCGATTCCTGTTCTGGCGTTGGTACTGTGGGACTGGCTGTCAGTTAAGTATGATGCGATAACGTTCATAACCTGCCGGAAGAGCTGTGCGGTCAGGTACGTAATATATTTTGGTCTTCTGACGCTGTTAATTCTTCTGAGGGCAACAGAGAAGACGGACTTTGTGTATTTCCAGTTCTGATATGAGGTGAGGATAATGAAGAGATTTCTGCTTAAGGTATCAATATTTCTGATTTATGCGGCTCTGTGGTATACGCTTTTCCCTATGTATATTGACCCGTTCAACGTCTTCCACGCCGACAACATCAGAGCTAACGGGGTCATGCCTAACAAAAACTATATCAAGATGAAATATATACTGGCTCATCCTGATAAATTCAACACATTTTTATTCGGCTCGTCTAGGACAGGAGCAATACATACAGACAGGATAATCGGCGAGCGGTGCTACAACATGCTATACTCGACAGGAGTACCCAGATGGCACCTTGAGAACATCAAGACGTTCTTTGCGAATAAAATATATCCTGACAAAATCTACATAGGCGTTGATTCTGTATCCTACACAGGAAATTATGCAGCTCAAGTCAACGATCCATCTCGGTGCCCTTATGAGTACTTAATCTCACACAATATTCATTTCCTAAAGCTGTATCTTGACCCAGTAAAAGTTTTCCAGTCATTGAATACTATGTTATCTGCATTAATGGGAAAAGTACAGGTTATCAATACAGAAGCTTTCTATAAGTATGGCTGGGATATACCTTATAATCATCCTAGTAACATTGACTGGGAAGACCCAGCTCAAGTTGAGCCGGTGTTCGGATACGGAAAGTGGGATGAGGGCTATAGAAATTATGATGTCGATATTGAAGATGCTAATATTTCAAGCAATGTAGATGAAAGTATAGACTACGTACTGAACATACTGCGTGAAATCTCGGATATTTGTCGCAAGAATAACACTGAACTAGTTATCTTCACTAACCCGATGCACCACGTAACTTACACCGCCTCAGTCAGGGAGAAGAAATATTTTGAGTTCCTTGAAGGGCTAGCCGAAATCACGGACTTCTGGAACTTCAGCAGCCTCAACGATATTACTCTAAGCAATGACTGTTACCGTGAGACCTCACACTACAAGGCAAAAATCGGAGACCTGATAATCGACATAATGTGCAACGGAAAAACTTACCCCGAACTTCAGGCACAGGGGTTCGGTGTCAAAGTTAGGCGCGAAAACGTCAAGGACTTCTTAGGCATGCTCAAGGCACAATTAACCCCCGAAGAGTGAACCTCAACGGGGGAAATTCTCTACACAGCGGCCAAGTCCCGGCTCGCAACTATGTCCACGTCAGTACCGCAGACGTTGTGAATCAGCACCTGCCCGATCTTCACGGGAGCCTCAACCTCCAGTTCAGCAACAGCACGCGCTATCCCGAACAGTTCACCCTTTGGCGCAGGGGTCTTGCTCCTCACCGGACACACAGGCAGCTTCCCGCCCCTCACCCTCACAGTTGACGCAAACACCCTGCGGGGGTCCTTCACTTCAGAGCGCGCGTAACTCTCTCCGCGAGGACAAGTATTGCCCTCAACCTTCACGACTTCTCCAGCGTCATCGAGCGTTACCGTCAACCCGCACCCCAACGGACACGATACGCAGATAAATTTTCTCTCACTCATGGTTAATCCCTCCTACACCGGCTGAATGTCTATCACTATCTCCTCAAGTTCCGGGAGATTGCGAACTTGTTCGGCCTTAATCTTCACCTCGTTCATCTCACCGGGACGGGCATACCTCAACCTTTGCGAGTAAAGCCCGGGTTCAGCGAACACACGGCACGCCTGCTCTATCGGGTGAGTTACACGCATGAAGATCGTTGCGTCGGTCTCGCCGGTAACGTACTGCGGAGAATACAGCCTCACGTTCTCCCCGCCCTTAACGGGAATACGGCGCGCGGTCTTGGGGATTCGTCCAGAGGCGAACTTTGCGGCACTCGCTCCGGCGATTAACCCTTCATCGCTCACGTTGTCGACTAGGTCATAGACTATCACGACGTTTCCTGCGGCAAAAATTGCGGGGTTGGTCGTCTGCAGCAAGTCATTCACAACAGGCCCGCCTGTTACGGGGTGAATGTCGATGCCGGCCATACGGGATAACTCGTTCTCGGGGATTAGGCCAATCGCGAGCAATAACGTATCACACTCAACGAATCTTTCCGTGCCCTTAATCGGGGTCATATGGTCGTCAACTTCAGCAACAGTAACGCCCTCCAGCCTGTCTTGGCCGTGAATGCGAGTTACTGTAGTCCGCAGGTGAAACGGAATCCCGTAGTCGTCGAGGCACTGAGCAATGTTCCTCCTGAGACCGCCCGGCCAGCTCATGACCTCATAGACACCTTCGACTTCCGCACCCTCCCAAATCATTCGGCGCGCCATGATTAACCCGATGTCGCCGGAACCGAGAATCACCGCACGTTTGCCAGGCATATAGCCCTCCATGTTCACGAAACGCTGCGCAGTACCGGCAGTGTATATCCCTGAAGGACGGGTCCCGGGAATCCTGATTGCCCCCAAAGGACGTTCACGGCAACCCATAGTGAGGACGATTGCGCCGGGGTTGAGGGCCTCAATTCCGCGCTGTTTGTTCATTGTCCACACGGTGTTGGTCTCGCGGTCAATCTGGAAAACCATCGTGTTTGTCCTGAACTCCACACCCTCACTGTGCGCCTGCTCTATGAACCTGTGCATGTACTCTGGGCCGGTAAGCTCCTCCTTGAACGTACGGAGGCCGAAGCCCGGGTGAATGCACTGCTGGAGGATTCCCCCCAAGTCCCAATCACGTTCGAGCACAACGACGCGTTCAGCTCCCTCACGACGAGCACCGATTCCCGCAGCCACTCCCGCAGGTCCGGCACCGATAATCAGCACGTCAATTCTCTCACTCATGCCTGACACCTTCCTTCTTGAGCAAAAATTCTTTGGTCTTACCCACTAACAATTTCGATTTTCCTCCGTGCCGTGTAACTTCATCGAGGCTCAAGCCCAATTCTCTCGACAAAATCTCGGCGACTCTCGGACAGCAGAACCCTCCCTGACAGCGTCCCGTTCCTGCCCGGGTCATCATCTTAACGGCAGAAACCGTGCGTGCTCCTCTGCGTATGGCCTCTAACACTTGGCCCTCAGTTACGGTCTCACACCTGCACACGATTTGGGCATAGGCCGGATCTTTCTCGGCGAGTGCTTTTCTCGCGTCCATGTCCATATACAGGAAGCGCGGAATGTTTGTGCGTTCGGGAATGAATTTCTCGTTGGGAGTGAACGTGAGCCTGTCTGCGAACTCCTCACGAACAAGGCCGGAAATGTATTCTGCGATTGCCGGTGCCGACGTGAAGCCGGGGGACTTGATTCCTGCAACGTTCACGAAACCTCTGGGCTTGGCCAAGACCGAAATCTCAAAGTCTCCTGACTCAGTGTTCGCCCTAACCCCCGCAAAGGTCGTGATGTTCATGTTCACTGGGAAATTCGGCACTAGTCTTCTCGCACCCTTGAGGACTTCCGCGAGGCCTTCGGGTGTGGTTGAGCGGTCCTCTGGGTCGTCCTGCTCGGTAGCTGTTGGGCCGGACATCAGGTTGCCCTCTGCGGTCTGCAACACTGTTATTCCCTTGCCGGCCTTCGACGGACACGAGAACAGGAAGCTGTGAATAAATCCCTTCGTCGCTCGGTCCAACAGGAAGTATTCTCCCTTAGTCGGTATGATTCTGAAGCTGTTATCCCCCGCCCATGAAGCTATCTCGCCAGAATGGACTCCGCCGGCGTTAATCACAACTGGTGCGGAAAATTCTCCCTTGTCGGTGCTGACTCCGCGAACGTCCCCCTTGTCGTCGAGCATTAGGCCAAGTGCACGGGTCTCTAGGAACAATTCGGCTCCGTTGATTCGCGCACTCTCAATCATTGCGTTCACGGCCTCGAAGTTGTTGATGATTCCCGCTTCTGGGGACCACAGGGCCGCAACGATTTCGGGAGATACGTTAGGTTCTTTGCTCCTGAGTTCGTCGCCGGAGATTATTGCGACTCCCGGGGCACCGTTAGCTTTTCCCTGTGCTAAGAGAGTCTCTAGGTGCCTGACCTCATCATCACTGAACGCACACACGTAAGACCCGCATTCGTCCAAGTGAACGTCTAATTCATCCTTGAGCTTGTGCCATAACTTGTTGCCGGGCACGCAGAATTTCGCCTTCACGCTGCCGGGTTTGTCGTCGAACCCTCCGTGAATCATTGAGCTGTTCGCGCGGCTCGCACCTGCAGGAAGTTCGCTGGCTTTGTCGATTACCGCAATCTTCAGCTTGTAACGTGATAGTTCTCTGGCTATGGATGCTCCGACGATTCCAGAGCCGATTATCACTACGTCATAGTTCATGAATTATCCCCCTAAAAAATGACAGCCCCGAAATTGGAGCTGCCAAAACATAGTCTCAATAAGTCTTAGTCCGTCCAGCCTCGGGACTTCTCGATGGCCCTCTTCCAACCCGCATAGGCCTTCTCACGTTCTGCCTCGCCGAGTTCGGGAGTGAACTTGTGGTCTTGTGCCCAATTTGCGCGGATGTCCCCTTCGTCCTTCCAGAAGCCGGTAGCCAGTCCTGCCGCATATGCCGCACCGAGCGCAGTGGTCTCGTTCACCACAGGACGCACTACGTCAGCTCCGAGAATATCGGCCTGAAGCTGCATGAGCAAATTATTCACCACAGCTCCTCCGTCGACCTTGAGGGCCGTTAATTTCTTGCCGGAGTCCTTCTCCATTGCCTCTATAACGTCCCTAGTCTGGTAGCACAGGCTCTCCAACGTTGCGCGGATGATGTGCTCCTTCCTGACGTAACGCGTTAGACCGACGATTGCGCCCCTTGCTGTCATGTCCCAATAGGGCGCGAAGAGTCCAGAGAACGCAGGCACAAAGTATATTCCCGCAGAATCTTTGACCTTGCCCGCGAAATACTCAGTTACTGGAGCGTCATCAACGAGCCTCAGATTGTCCCTGAGCCACTGAATCGCTGCACCGGCAATGGCTATTGACCCTTCGAGGGCGTAATAGCACTTTCCTGCCTCCCTTGAGTAGAACGCTGTTGTAAGAAGGCCGTTCTTTGAGGGAATGGGCTTGTCTCCGATGTTCATGAGCATGAAGCACCCTGTACCGTAAGTGTTCTTGGCCTCACCCTCACTCAGGCATGCCTGACCGAACAAAGCCGCCTGCTGGTCCCCCAAGTCTCCGGCTACGGGAATTTCTGCACCGAACGGGCCGGATTTCGCGGTCATTCCGTAGACTGCGCTCGAGGGCATAATCTTTGGGAGCATTGACGCGGGAACCTGCAGCTCATCCATCATGGTTTTGTCCCACTGGCAGGTCTCAATGTTCATCAGGAGGGTACGTGAGGCGTTGGACACGTCGGTTACGTGGACTCCTCCGTTGACACCGCCGGTTAAGTTCCAGATTAGCCAAGTGTCGGTGTTGCCGAAGAGTAATTCACCCTTCTCTGCCTTCTCGCGTGCTCCGGGGACGTGGTCGAGGATCCAGCGAATTTTTGTGCCGGAGAAATATGGGTTGATTAGGAGGCCGGTGATGTCCTTGACCTTGCCTTCACCCTTCTCGTTCTGACCCCAGCCGGGCTTCTTGAGCCACTCAGCGCAGAAGTCCTGAGTCCTTGTGCACTGCCAGACTATTGCGTTGTAGATTGGGCGGCCTGTGGATTTCTCCCACACTACGGTAGTTTCGCGCTGGTTGGTGATGCCGATTGCGGCTATCTCGTCGGGTGAGGCGTTGGCGGCCTTGAGTGCTCCGCGAATAACGTCCTGAGTGCGGCTCCAGATCTCCATAGCGTCATGTTCGACCCAGCCGGGGTTGGGGAAGATCTGTTCATGCTCCATCTGGTGGCTTGCGGCGGGGCGGCCGTCTTTGGTGAAGAGCATGCATCTCGTGCTTGTTGTGCCTTGATCTATAGCGGCTACGTATTTCTTCTCAGTCATTGGGGCTTTTACCTCCTTAGTTGTGGCCGGCATTGGCGGAAGTGATTCCTGTTTTGGTTCAGGTTTTGGGGATGCCGGAATGTCTTTCTTCTTGCTGCCGAATAACCTGAATAGCATTGTCTTAACTCCTTAACTGTGTTCAGCGGTTAGTGTTGTTGTGGTGCCTCTGAGAACAACCCCTCTAGCTGTCGGTGTAGCTCCTGAGTGCAACCCCTAGCTGTCGGTGCCTCTGAGTGCAACCCCTAGCTGTCGGTGCCTCTGAGAGTAACCTCTAGCTGTCGGTGTAGCTCCTGAGTGCAACCCCTAGCTGTCGGTGCCTCTGAGAGTAACCTCTAGCCGTCGGTGTGGCCTCTGAGAACAACCCCTTTAGCCGTTGGTGTGGCCTCTGAGAGCAACCCCTCTAGCCGTCGTGTAGCCTCTGAGAACAACCCCTCTAGCTGTCGGTAGCCTCTGAGAACAACCCCTAGCCGTCGGTGCCTCTGAGAACAAACCCCAAGACAACTCAACTAACCCCTACCACTAACCACCAAACACCCAAAAATTTCGGGGGCAGATAGTCCTGCTACATAAT
>JAFPZI010000053.1 GCA_017417365.1 Synergistaceae bacterium | reverse complement strand
CGTCTGTCGTCAGGGTGCGGTCTCGGCGGTAAGGGTCTAGGTCCCGGCCCCGGTCTAGGTCCCGGCCCTAATCTTGGTCCCGGCCCCGGTCTCGGCGGTAAGGGTCCCGGTCCTGGTCTCGGCCCAAAGTCTCCAGGTCTAAACCTTCTGTCGTCGGGGTGCGGTCTGGGCGGTAAGGGTCTAGGTCCCGGCCCCGGTCTAGGTCCCGGTCTCGGTCCGTAATCTCCCGGCCTAAAACGTCTGTCCGGCGGAGGAGGGAGAACCGGACGACCTCTCTCCATCTCACGCTTGATTACGTGGGGAGGCGGGTCGGGAATGTATCTCGGATCACGCGGCGGCCTCCGAACTCCTGCAAGCGTCGGGCTCGTCCCAAAAAATACGCTCCCTGCTGCTGCAAGTGCCAACACTGCTATATATTTCTTCGTCGTCTGCATTTCGTCTTACCTCCTTGTTTCAACGCTGATAGAATAACAATAATTTATGAACGCCATGTGAATCAAGCATGAAATTTTTGTGGAAGGATGTCCTTTGCTCATGAACTTATTGATTGTTGAAGATGAAGCCTCTATTGCCGAAGTCATCACTGCTTATGCCAAACGAGCTGGCTATGAGACTTTCTATGCCTCTGACGGACTCGCTGCTCTGGAAATTTTCGAACACGAGGACATTGACCTAGTGATTCTTGACCTCATGCTCCCGAAGCTCAACGGTGAGGAAGTCTGCCGAAGAATCCGCGAGAAGTCCTCTGTGCCGATAATCATGCTCACGGCAAAGTCTAGTGAGTCCGATGTCGTTGCAGGCCTCGACTTGGGAGCCAATGACTACGTAGCAAAGCCCTTCAGCCCAAGAGTACTCATGGCCAGAATCCGAGCACAGCTCAGGCCAAGAGAGACCCGCGACAACGTTGCGTCAGGTTTGTGCGCAGGAGGAAGGATAGAGATTGACCCGGAGAGAGTCGAACTCCGCAAGGACGGTGTGCCAGTCCCCGTAACAAAAAGCGAGTTCCTGATCTTCTCGACGCTCGCATCAAGGCCGGTGCGCACTTGGTCAAGGGAGGAGATTATTCGTTCTGCACTCGGGGACGACTACGAGGGCTTTGACCGAACGATAGATACTTACGTGAAGAATCTGCGCAAGAAATTAGCCGAACCAGGCCACGAAAACGGGTGGATAAAGACCATTCACGGCTTCGGCTACAGGTTCGACGATGAGAAGTAAATCACTCAGTTCACACTTCCTCATGCTCTATGTTCTGCTGGCGGTGCTCGCTGGAATCGTTGTGCCGGCATTGAGCGTAACTTTCAGCGTAAACGCGTTCAGGACGTACCAAGTCCACAGACGGCAGGCGGATATAGAGAGCTTGGGGGAGTCATTGACGGAACTCTACGACGAGGAGGGCGGAATCTGGAAGCGTCAGAGGGTCATGGACGTTCTGAGGCCGGCTCCCCAATGGTTCGGGATGGTGATAACTCTCCTCGACGAGAAGGGCGAAGAGGTTTTCACGCTCCGAGCGAGGCCCCCGATGCACCACAGAGGGCTAGCAAGTGATGACTTCCCGCCGCAAGAGAGCCTTCCGCCGAGACATGAGCCGGGACAATTCGAGCACATCACTCTTCTACTTGGCCGGGACAGAGCGAAGCCAATCGGCCGCCTCGAGATTGAGCGCAGGATTCCGACGGGACGCTACGAGATTTCGTTCATCACCTACCTTACGCGCTACACACTCTATGGTGCGTTAATCATGGTGGTTGTTGCCTGCGGACTCGGCTATTACGTTGCGGGAAGACTCAGCAGGCCAGTAATTCGGGCAATCGACAGGACAAAGCACATTGCGAGGGGCGAATACGACTCACAGGAGACCTTCAGCCCCATAGGAATCAGGGAACTTGACGCGCTCACTCGCGGGGTTGAGGACTTAGGGAGGAGCCTTGCGGGACAAGAGAAGCTCAGACGAAGGCTCATGGTTGACGTTGCTCACGAACTCAGGACACCCCTGACGGTTACCCGCACACAGATTGAGGCAATCGCTGACGGAATCCTGGAACCCACACCCGAACGCCTGACCTTGTGCGTGAACGAGATGGAGAGGCTCGCCGACCTTATAGGGAACATTGACGCACTAACACGCCTCGAGGCCGAAACGCTCGCTATCCACACAGAACGCACCGACATGAAGAGCTTCCTTGAGCCGGTGATTGAGTCGTTCGGGCCGGTTTTCGACAAGGCAGGAATAACTTTGACGGCCAATCTCGGGGGTAACTGTGCGTGCGAAATCGACAGGGACAACTTCAGGCACATAATCGATAACCTTTTGTCGAACGCCCTGCGCTACACTAACCCTCAAGGGCGGGTGAACGTTAAGCTTTTCCGTCAAGGCAAGACTGTAACAATAGAAGTAAGTGATACAGGGATTGGCATATCCGAGAAGGACTTACCGAACATCTTCGAGAGGTTCTACAGGGCCGACGAGTCCCGGGCACGAGTTACGGGAGGCAGCGGTGTTGGTCTGGCAATCGTGAAGGCTTCGGTTGAGGCACACGGAGGGAGCATAACCGTAGAGAGCGAGAAGGGCAAGGGGAGCACGTTTAGGATAATGCTCCCGATGAGTGTCTAGGCTTTCAGGAGGCCGCTTAGTCCTTCCTCCCAAGAAATTTTTGGCCTGTAACCAATAATATTGTTGAGCCTGCGTGAGTCCCCCAAGACAACTGGTGCCATAGTTCCGATGTCGTTGTGTTCGTATTCAGGGACTGGACAGCCGATTATTCCGGCAATCTTCCCGGCAATCTCGCAGAGCCTCACTGCCTCACCCGACGCGATGTTCACGGCCCCGCAGAAGTCGCTGAACATTACCGCGCACAACCCTCCGGCCACGTCCGAAGCGTGCATGTAGTCGCGCATTATGTGTGGGAAGTTCATTGCTGGTTTCTCCCCTCGCTTGAGGCAGCTCACGATATAGGGCACGATACGTTCAGGTTTCTCGCCCCTGCCGTAGAGGAAGAACACCCGCCCCCACGCAAAACTTAGGCCGGTATGCTTTGCCCAAGATGAGGCTAGATTGTAGAGTGAGGCCTTCGCTGTTCCGTAGAGTGAGCCGGACTTGAGGGGGGTGAAGTCTTCGGTCATGAAGCCGTAATCCCAATCGTACTCTATGCAGCTGCCGGTGAAGACTGCCCTTTTTCCGCCGAGTTCAGCAAAAGTTTTGAGCAGGTTCAAGCTGGAGACTACCCAGTCGAGATTTTCTGGGCTGGTCATATAGCCCTGCCCTACGTACCAGGCCAAGTGCAGAAGGTATTCCGGCCTCTGAGCTGCGAGCAGTGCATTCACGGACTCTGAGTCGTTGAGGTCAAGTGAGACTCCTCCCGGGCCTCCCCCTGAACGTGAGACGGCGATAACCTCATGCCCAGAATTTATCAGCTGACGGACTGCGTATGACCCAATCAGCCCCGTAGCACCAGTAACCAGAACCTTAGCCATTTATCTCACTCCATAGGGGAGCGTCCCTGTCCTTGTCGGATAGTATGACGTTCTCGGTGTGAGGCCACTGAATATTTATGTCGGGGTCGTTCCAGCGGATAATTCTCTCGCTGTTCGGAGCATAAGCCCTTGAGACCTGGTACGTGAAATACACGTCGTCAGTCAGCGACATGAACCCGTGAGCGAAGTTTTCGGGGACGTATAACGCTCTGTAGTTGTCCTCGCTGAGTTCGACGCTGAAATACTTTCCGCACGTCGGGCTGTCCCTGCGGATGTCCACAATGGTATCGAACACCCTGCCCTTGACGCACCGCACAAATTTCACTTCTTCGTAGGGGTGAATCTGGTAGTGCATTCCCCTCACTGTGTACTTATGCTTTGTGTAGGACATGTTGCACTGCGTAATTTCCGTTGAGAGCCCGTGATCCGCAAACTCTTTGGCGCAATAAGTCCGGGCAAAGAACCCCCTGAAGTCCTCTCTTGGTTCAAGGTCGATAACGTACGCACCCTTTAGGCTCGTCTCCGTAAAGATCATAAATTTTCCTCCTGTCTATAACATGTACCTGCAATCCACTATTGACTTGCTGAACTTCTCACGTACATTCCTGAACTCCGGCCAAGCTGTGAGGATTGCTGCTGTCTGTGCTCCGTTGAGTGCCTCATCAAGGCTCCCGGCATAGCTGCACTTGACATCGTAGGCCGCCCTGAATGAGTCTATTGCTTCGGGGTCATAGGCCATGATGTTCTCGTAGCCTTCTTCGTTGAGGGCACGAATGATTTTCGCGCTTGGGGTGTCCCGAACGTCGTCGCTCCCTGAGTTGAACGACAGGCCGAGCACGGCAATACGGGTATTCCTGTCCTGACCGGCCGCCCGGATTATTCTTTGGGCAGCATGACGGGGCATCTCATCGTTGAGAGCAATAACGTCCCGCAAAATTTTTCCGTCGAAGCCGCTGGATTTCGCAACAGCATAGAAAGCGTTGGTGTCCTTCGGGAGGCAGTACCCTCCGTAACCGCAGCCGGGGTAGAAGTAGTTCCTGATGGTCCCGTTCTGCCAGCGTTTGTCCATGTGGAGAATCCTGAAGGCTTCAGAGACGTCTATACCCCCCCCCCCCCCGTAGTTCTGCTGATACGGTCAGCAGCTAGGCTCATCTCGTTGGCAAAGCTGATAAGACATGCAAGGCTGGTGTTGGACAAGTACTTTATGAACTCGCCGGTAGTCAGGGACACGAAACACAACGGAGCCTTCTCGTTGGCATAGAGATACCTGAACATCTCCTCAGAACGCGGGTCGCTCACACCAATAACTATCCTGTCAGCGTTGGTGAAATCCTCCCAGCAATGCCCCTCACGCAGAAATTCGGGGTTATTCGCCACGCCCAAGTCAACGCCAACACGAATCCCCCTCTCCTCGAGGAACGGAATAATTCTCCTCTCAGTCGTCGAAGGGGGGATAGTCGATTTCGTTACGAGCACCCTGAACTTGTCATCATGAATCGCGCCTAGTGTCTGCTCAATAGCTGCGTAAAGATACGTCAAGTCCGCGCTTCCGTCAGTGCCGTAGGGCGTGCCCACGCAGTAATACACGTAATCGCTGTTGGCTATTGCTGTATCTATGTCGTCAGTTGGGATAAAGTTTTTCCCCAAGTGTCTGGCTAGTGCTCCGTCGAGCCCGGGTTCAAGAAACGGCAGCCTTCCGTCCTGAATAGTCTTAAGCCTCCCGGGATTGGCCTCGATTCCGTAGACCTTGTGCCCGTATTCAGCGAAGCCAAGCGCGGTGGTCAGTCCCACAAAACCCAAGCCGATAACCGTTACCATGTCAAAGCCTCCTCTGATGATGTCTCCCTGATGTGCTGAAGGAAGAGCCTTACTCCCTGTTCAACGTCTATCTTAGGGTCATAGTTCAGCAGTTTTCTGGCCTTAGTGATGTCCGGGCAGCGTCGGTTAGGATTATTCTTCAGGTACTCAGAATCGCTGGATACCCCGAATTTTGCCTGTCCTGTGTAGCCGAATATCTCCCGCCCTGCCTCTGAATATATTTCCGCCAGCCTCCGTATTGAGATTTCCGGCTTGTCTATCCCGATGTTGAACGCATCAAAGCCCGTCTGAGCATAGAGCAGAGCCTTCAAGTAGCCGGTGATTGCGTCGCTGATGTAGCAGAAGGTCCGAGTGGGGCTGCCGTCGGAGTACATGACAATATCCTTGTTCTGACGCACAGAGTTGGCAAAGTCTGCAGGGACTCGAGCATCATTGAGCCTCATACCCGGGCCGTAATTGTTGAAGGGCCTGATTATGCTTATTGGCAGGGAATATTTCTGATGGAACAAGTAGCACATGGTCTCACCGAATCTCTTGGCCTCGTCGTAACAGGCTCTGGGCCCCTGGCAGTCAACGTTGCCCCTGTAGGTCTCGGGAGTCGGGATGTTCCCGGGAGTCGGGTCTCCGTAGATTTCGCTCGACGAGAAGAATGCCAAGCCCTTTATGCTCTTGTCCCTGTAGAAGTCAAGAAGCCTCCTCAAGCCCCAGATATTTGCGTCAAGGGTCTCGATTGGGTAAGTCCTGTAGAACACCGGCGAAGCTATCGAGGCCATGTGGTAAATGTATTCAGCCTCTTCTGCCCCGGGAACTGAGGCTATATCGTCGGTGATTACGTTGAACTTCCGGAGTTCCACGCTGCCGGATTCGCTGAGGGCCTTCAGCCATGATGGGTAACCGGTCTGGAAGTTGTCGAGGCAGATAACTTTCTTGATGCCTAGCTGATTCTTGCAGTGCGTCATGAAGTTTATGAAGTAGTACCCCAAGAACCCTGCCCCGCCGGTGAAAAGTATCGTGCTGTCCTGAAATCTCTTGCGTTCCTGCTCACTAAGTCCGCCGAAAATTCTCTCTATGTCCTGCTGAAGAATCGTCAAACCTGAATCACTCCCATACTTTCCACGGGGCTTTGGTGTTCCACAGTCCCTCAAGATAATTCTTGTCCCTCAACGTGTCCATTGACTGCCAGAATCCCGGGTGCTTGTACACCGACAGCTGCCCCTCATGCGCAATCCTCTCGAGCGGCGAGGCCTCCCAAGGGGTAGAATCCCCGTCAATGTAGTCAAATATCTCCGGCTCCAGCACAAAGAATCCCCCGTTGACCCATCCCCCGTCCCCTGAAGGCTTCTCCTTGAAGCTGTTCACCTTGTCCCCGTTAATCTCTATTGCTCCGTAACGTCCCGGGGGCTGAACTGCCGTAACCGTCGCGTAAGTCTTCTGCTTCCTGTGGAACTCAACGAGGCTCGTAATGTCCACGTCGCTCACTCCGTCCCCGTAAGTCAGGCAGAACGTACCCTCAACGTATTTCCGTATCCGCTTGATCCGTCCTCCCGTCATGGTCTGCTCTCCTGTGTCGATAAGCGTAACCCTCCAAGCCTCTGCGGTGTTCTGGTGAATCTTGGCCGTTCCCGTCGACAGGTCAAAAGTTACGTCGGACATGTGCATGTGATAGTTCGCGAAATACTCCTTAATCATGTAGCCCTTGTAGCCAAGACAGACTATGAAGTCATTGATTCCGTAGTGCGAATAAATCTTCATGATGTGCCAGAGCATAGGATGCCCGCCGATTTCAACCATAGGCTTTGGGCGGATAACTGTCTCTTCACTCAAGCGAGTACCGAGACCTCCGGCAAGAATTACTGCCTGCATAAACTCTCCTCCTGAATGGAATTTTGCTCCCCATTGTAACAGCCTCAAACTTCACAAACAAGCCCAATAACTTATGGTATACTTCAAAAAATTCTTTATCCCATAGAGCAAGGAGTGTAAATTCATTGATTGATAACATGCCCGTTTTACGCATAGGCAAATACCAGCCCCGTTACCCTCTGATACAGGGCGGAATGGGTGTCGATATATCCGGCCCGAACCTAGCGGGTCATGTCGCCAAGTGCGGAGCAATAGGAACCATAGCCAGCGTGGGTCTCGCACACGATTCACCGTTATTCCAGATAGAGAAGCACAACTACTTTGACGTGAACGAAATCGTCATCAAGGAAGCCATAGCCAAAGCCAAAGACATATCCGGCCCCGAAGGAATTATCGCCGTGAACTGCATGGTAGCCTTGACGGATTATGACAGGCAGGTACGTTCTTCGGCTGAAGGGGGAGCGAACATAATCATTTCGGGAGCGGGACTGCCCTTGAGGCTTCCGGATTACACGAAGGATTTCCCTGACGTTGCGCTTGTGCCTATCGTGAGTTCCGCAAAAGCCGCGAGCCTGATTACCCGCCACTGG